>CAZNMV010000251.1:0-5290 GCA_964573835.1 uncultured Aestuariivita sp.
CACCTGGTCGATCGCGGCCGCGGCGGGAATGAGTGCGCTGATGCTGTCCCATGCCTGGATGCTGGAGGTGATCCGCGTCGCGGGCGCGGCCTATCTCATCTGGCTTGCCGTCCGGGCCGCGCGGTCGGCGCTCTCGGCCATCCCGCCGTCGGCGCAGCGCGCCGCCCGAGGCTCGGCGGCGCGGGTCTTTTCCACGGGTCTCGCGCTGCATCTGACGAACCCCAAGGCGATCATCTTCTTCGGCGCGCTTTATGCGCTGGCACTCGGGCCCGAGGCCGGGCCGGGCGACATCCTGACCGTCCTTCTGGCTGTCGGCCTGCAAAGCGCGCTGGTCTTTCACGGCTATGCGCTGATCTTCTCGCGCCCTGCGACGATGCGCGTCTACCTGCGCATCCGCAGACCCTTCGACGGGCTCTGTGCGGCGTTCTTCGCGCTGGCGGGTGCCAAACTGCTAACGGCGAGGCTGGTGCCATGAGCATCCTTCTTCTCATCGAGCAGATCCTGAACGGCCTGCAATTCGGGCTGATGCTGTTTCTCATCTCGGCCGGTCTCACGCTGATCTTCGGGGTGATGGGGATCATCAACCTCGCGCATGGCTCGCTCTACATGGTGGGGGCCTTCGCGGCGGCAGCCGGGGCGGCGGCGACGGGATCCTTCGTGCTCGGCCTTGCGGCCGCGCTGATGGCCGCAGCCATCGCGGGCGTGATCGTCGAGGTGCTGGTGATCCGCCGCCTCTATGACCGCGACCATCTGGATCAGGTTCTGGCGACCTTCGCGCTGATCCTGATCTTTTCCGAGGGCACGCGCTGGGTCTTCGGGTCGTTTCCGCTGTTTCTCGACGTGCCGTCCTACCTGTCCGGCGCGGTGACGCTGCCGGGGGGCATTCCCTATCCGCTTTACCGGCTGACGATCATCGTGATCGGTCTGGCGGTGGCGGCGGGGCTGTTCCCCCTGATCGCCAAGACCCGCGTCGGCATCCGCATCCGCGCAGGGGAATCGGACCGCGAGATGATCGCGGTGTTGGGGGTCGATATCTCCAAGCTCTACACCCTGGTCTTTGCCCTCGGCGCGGCGCTTGCGGGCTTTGCCGGTGCGCTGGTGGGTGCGATCCAGTCGGTGCAGGTCGGCATGGGGGAACCCATGCTCATCCTTGCCTTCGTGACCATCGTCATCGGCGGCATCGGGTCGATCAAGGGCGCCTTCGTCGGCGCGATCCTTGTCGGGCTGACCGATACGCTGGGCCGCTTCCTGCTGCCGGTCCTGTTCGGCGCCTTCATGGAGCCTGCGTCCGCCACCTCGGTCGGATCGGCGCTGGCGTCGATGCTGATCTACATCCTGATGGCCATGGTCCTGATCTTCCGGCCCACCGGCCTTTACGGAAAGGCGTGACGATGATCCGCGAAGCATATGTCAACACCGCGATCATGGTCCTTCTGCTGGGCATCCCCCTCTGGGCGCATGTCACGGGCCAGCCTTTCACCATCACGCTGGCGACCAAGGTCGCGATCCTTGCGATGGCGGGCGTGGGCCTCAACATCGCGCTGGGGCTGGGGGGGATGGTGTCGCTGGGGCATGCGGTCTTCTTCGGGATCGGCGGCTATGCCATGGGCATCCTCGCCCATCATGCGCAGACCTTCACGCCGCTGATGGAAGCACCTCTCCTGATCGAGGGCACCAAGTTCATGCCGGTGATCTGGCTGGTCGCCGTCGCCGTCAGCGCGATCGTCGCGCTGGCCATCGGGGCGCTGTCATTGCGCACGGGCGGGGTCTATTTCATCATGATCACGCTCGCCTTCGGGCAGATGTTCTACTATTTCGCCATCTCCTGGCCCGCCTATGGCGGCGAGGACGGGCTGTCGATCTATGTGCGCAACGACTTTCCGGGGCTGAACACGCTGGTCCCGATCCAGTTCTTCGCCATCGCCTTCGTCGCGCTGTCGCTGTCGCTGATCCTGTCGCACCTGATCGCGCGGTCCCGCTTTGGCCTTGCACTGGGGGCGGCGCGGCAGAACGCGGAACGGGTGCAGACCGTGGGCCTTGACCCGATGCGGGTGAAGCTCGTGGCCTTTGTCATTTCCGGCGCGATCACGGGGCTGGCAGGCGCGCTGTTCGCCGATCTCAATCGCTTCGTGGCACCCACGATGTTCTCGTGGCACCTGTCGGGGGAGCTTATCATCTTCATCATCCTCGGCGGCATCGGTCGGCTGTTCGGGCCTGTGGTGGGCGCGGGGCTGTTCATCCTGCTGGAACATTTCCTGGGCGGCTTGTCCGAGTTCTGGCTGATCTACGTGGGCGCGATCCTTCTGGGGGTGGTCCTTTTCGCGCGCGGCGGGTTGATCGGCGCGCTCTCGGGACGGGAGGTCGCCCATGACTGAACCGATCCTGAGAACCGACAGCATCACCAAGTTTTTCGGCGCGGTGAAGGCCAGTCAGGACGTGTCGATCGAGTTACGCCCGGGCGAGATCCACGCGCTGATCGGGCCGAACGGCGCGGGCAAGTCCACGCTCATCAAGCAGATCGCGGGCAACATGACGCCCGATGCGGGCCGCATCTGGTTCGACGGGCGCGACGTGACGGACTTCGGCACCGTGGCGCGCGCGCGTGCCGGTCTGGGGCGCACGTTCCAGATCAGTTCGCTCGCCATGGAATACACTGTCTTGCAGAACGTCGTCCTTGGCGCGCTGGGCCGTGACGGCGGCGTGATGAGCTTCCTGCGCCCCGCCATGAAGGACAAGACCCTCGTGGCCGAGGCAGAAGCCGCGCTGGAACGCGTCGGCCTGATCGACCTGAAATCGACCCGCACCGCCGATCTGAGCCACGGACAGCGCCGCCAGCTTGAAGTCGCCGTCGCGCTGACGCTGCGGCC
Source organism: uncultured Aestuariivita sp. (assembly GCA_964573835.1). Lineage (GTDB taxonomy): Bacteria > Pseudomonadota > Alphaproteobacteria > Rhodobacterales > Rhodobacteraceae > JAGYKE01. The sequence goes on from CAZNMV010000251.1 coordinate 2,868, forward strand.
CAAGGCGTTTCTCATGGACGAACCGATGGCGGGGCTTGGCGCGGGCGGATCGAAGCGGCTGACCAGCTTCCTCGACGGGCTGAGAGCCGAGGCGCCGATCCTGCTGGTGGAGCACGACATGGACGCGGTCTTCGCGCTGGCCGACCGGATCAGCGTGCTGGTCTATGGCGAGGTGATCGCCACCGGCACCGCGGCCGAGATCCGCGCCAACCCGGACGTGCGCACCGCCTATCTGGGGGAGGATGCCTGATGGCCTTCCTGAAACTCACCGGCGTCGAGGCCGCCTACGGCCCCAGCCAGGCGCTTTTCGGCGTCGATCTCGACCTGGCCGAGGGCGAGGTGATGGCGCTCATGGGGCGCAACGGCATGGGCAAGTCCACGACGATCAAGGTGATCTGCCGGATGCTCGCCCACAGCGCGGGCCGCATCGAATTCGCCGGCCGCGACATCGGGGGCTTTCGGTCCCATCAGGCGGCGCGTGCGGGCATCGGTCTGGTGCCCGAGGGGCGGCGCTGCTTTCCGAACCTCACCGTGCAGGAAAACCTGATCGCCGCCGCGCGCCCGGGCGACTGGGATTTCGCGCGCGTGTCGCTGCTTTTCCCGCGGCTGGGCGAACGGGCGGGGCAGATGGCGGTGTCGCTGTCGGGGGGCGAACAGCAGATGCTCGCGATCGGGCGCGCGCTGATGACGAACCCGCGCCTTTTGATCCTCGACGAGGCGACGGAAGGTCTGGCCCCCGTGGTGCGGCAGGAAATCTGGGCCGCCATCGCGCGGCTCAAGGCCGAGACGGGGCTGGCGCTTCTGGTGGTGGACAAATCGCTGCGCGAACTCTCCGCCATCGCCGACCGGGTGACGATCATCGAACGCGGGCGCAGCGTCTGGGCCGGGGCCTTCGCGGATCTCACCCATGACACGACCGAGAAATACCTGGGGGTCTGACAGATGCGCTTCGACTTTCCGCTGAAGGTGATCTTCAAGTATTGCGACCCCGCGGGCATCGTCTTCTACCCCCGCTATTTCGAGATGATCAACGACGCGAGCGAGGCCTTGTTCGACGAGGTCTTCGGCTGCCCGTGGGAAGTGCTGCACGAGGCAGGCAACATCCCCACGGTCGAGATCACGGCCCAGTTCACCGCGCCCAGCCGCCACGGCGATCACCTGATCATCGGGATCGAGGTCGAAAAGCAGGGCCGCACCAGCCTTGGCCTGTCCTTCCACGCCCGCGCGGGCGACGAGACGCGCTTTCGCGCGCGCTCGACCCTCGTGCATGTGGGCAAGGACGGGCGCCCCACACCCTGGCCCGAGCCCCTGCGCACGGCCATCGAGACATTCACGAAGGAGTAAGTCATGGCGCACCGCATCATCCAACCCGAAGGCTGGGCGCCCGCGAAGGGATATGCCAACGGCGTTCTGGCCAGTGACGGCACGCTTTATGTCGGTGGCCAGATCGGCTGGAACGGCGACCAGATCTTCGAGGCGCTCGATTTCCTTGGCCAGTGCGAACAGGCGCTGAAGAACATCGTCGCCGTGGTCGAGGCGGCAGGCGGCCGGATCGACCACATCACGCGGCTGACCTGGTATGTGACCGACAAGCGCGAATACCTCGCCCGCCAGCGCGAGATGGGCGAGGTCTATCGCCGCGTGCTGGGCCGCCATTTCCCGGCCATGACCATGGTCGTCGTGGCCGGTCTGGTCGAGGATGCCGCCCTGGTCGAGATCGAGGCGACCGCCGTCATCCCGCCTGCGCGCAAGCCCCATGAGGGTCCTTGACCGGGCCAGCCCGGCCCTGCACCCTGACCGCCAACCGGAGGCGCGCCCATGATCAGCCAGGAACTCAACGACACCCTCACCCGGATCGGACCGGGCACCGATGCGGGCGCGGTCCATCGCCTTTACTGGCAGCCCGCCGCGCTGTCGGACGAGTTGATGACTGCGCGGCCCGTCGTCCCTGTGACGCTGCTGGGGGAACGGCTGGTCCTGTTCCGCAACGAGGATGGGGCGCTTGGACTCATCGGGCGGCATTGTCCGCATCGCGGTGCCGATCTCTGCTATGGCCGTCTGGAAGACAACGGCCTGCGCTGCCCGTTCCACGGCTGGCATTTCGACCGCACCGGCCAATGCGTCGAACAGCCGGGCGAGCCCGAGGGCAGCCGGATGCACGAACAGATCAGGTCGGTGTCCTACCCGGTGGTCGAACGAAACGGCATCGTCTGGGCCTATATGGGGCCGGGCGATCCGCCGCCTTTCCCCAACTTCGACTGCTTCCGCGCGCCGGATACCCATGTCTTCGCCTTCAAGGGTCTTTGGGAATGCAACTGGCTGCAGGCGATGGAAGTGGGGATCGACCCCGCGCACGCGTCCTTCCTGCACCGTTTCCTGCAGGACGAAGACCCCGCCGACAGCTATGGCAAGCAGTTCCGCGA
>CAZNMV010000252.1:0-5278 GCA_964573835.1 uncultured Aestuariivita sp.
TAGCCTTCGGCCCGGGTCAGGATGCCTTCGGCGGCCAGCTGCGCCATCGCCTCGCTGACTTGCGCGCGGCTTGCGCCGCTGCGCCGGACGATCTCGCTTTCCGTGACGCGATCGCTCAGCGCGCCCGAGAAATAGCCGTCGATGACGAGGTTGCAGACCGCCTGCACGGCATCTCCGGGTTCGGGGAAGGAATGGCTGTCCAGCACCGCGGCATCCTTGGCCAGAACATAGCCGGGGCTGTCGCGCGTCGTCAGCACGCCCTGACGCGCCAGCAGGCCGAAGGCCGCGCGGATCGGACTGCGCGAGACACCGAACTTGGCGGCAAGGTCGGTTTCCTTCAGCCGGTCGCCCGGCTTGAGACCGTTTTCCTGCGCGTGGACCAGGATCTGGTTCGCGAGTGCCTTGTGCAGGCGTGTGGTGCCGTTTGCCAAATCGCGTCCTCCCTGACCCAGATTTAGCCGCGACCTGACGGAAGGAGAAGAAAAAGGATTGCCAGGTTTGTTTTTTTGCGCACAAAATACACAAATGCGGATCCGACACGGGCGTTCGGGGGGGCAGATGGCGGTGCAGGCAGGGATTGACGGACTGGTCATTGCGGGTGCGCGGACATGACGACGCCGCCCTTTCCGCTGATCACCTTGACGGGCGATGCGCAGGCGCGCGGGCTCCAATACGGCCGACAGGCGGCAGAGCGCATTCACCGCTCTGTCGCGCTCTATTCCGGTCTCGTGGAACGACATGGCCTCGGCCGCGACCGGCTGACCTCGATCGTGCAGGGTTTTCTTCCGGTGATCGCGTCGGTCGATGAGGATTACCTCACCGAGATGCGCGCGATCGCCGAAGGCGCAGGGCTCGATTTCCTTGATGTGGTGATGATCAACGCCCGCACCGAAATCTTGCAACTGGCCGAACTTGAGGCGCTGGGGCGCAGCGATGCGGATGGTTGCACAGCCGTCGTCGCGCTTCCGGAGGTGACCGAGGCGGGCCACCTGATCCATGCGCAGAACTGGGACTGGCGCCCCGACTGTGCGCTGTCGGGTGTCGTGCTGCAGATCCGGCGCGACGATGGCCCCGACATCCTGACCTTCACCGAGGCGGGTGGTCTGGCGCGCTGCGGCTTCAACGGCGCGGGCATCGCGCTGTCGGGCAATTACCTCGAATGCGACCGCGACTACCGCGAGATCGGCACGCCGCTGGCCATCCTGCGGCGCAAGGCGCTGGAGCAGACCCATCTTGCGCCCGCGATCCGCACCATCGCGTCCAGCCGGAAATCGGCCTCCAACAACATGGTGCTGACACAGGCTGACGGCTTTGCCGTCGATTTCGAATGTGCCCCCGATGAAACCTTCGAACTCTGGCCCGAGGACGGGTTGCTGGTGCATGCCAATCACTGGATGTCGCCGGTCGCGCGCACCAAGCTGCGCGACACCGGGCTGGAATCGGTTCCCGACAGCCTCTACCGCGTCCGCCGGGTCGCGGACGCGCTGCGCCCGGCGCTGGGCCGGATCACACCCGAAGACGTGCGCCGCGCCTTGCTGGATGACTGGCAAAGTCCCTATTCGGTCTGCATGCCACCGGTCAGCCGGACCGGGTCTTCGTCGATTTCGGCCACGGTCGCGACAATCGTGATGGAGCCCGCCCTGGGCGAGATGCATATCGCGCCGCTGCCCTCGCTGGGGGCGCAGTTCACCCGCTATGCGCTGCCCCCGGCCGGGCAGACGGGCCCGGGCTGAGCGATGGCACGCTTCGTCCTCTTCCGGATCCTGTCGGCCATCCCTACGCTGCTGCTGGTGTCTGTGGCCGTCTTCGCCATGATCCGCGCCGTGCCGGGCGACCCGGTCGCTGTGATGCTGGGCGAAGGCGCCAGCGCCGAGGCGATCGCGGCGCTGCGCGACCGTCTGGGCCTCGATCAGCCGGTGCCGGTGCAGTACCTGACCTGGCTCGGCAATGTGCTGACGGGCGATCTGGGGGTGTCGATCCAGAACGGCCGGCCGGTGCTCGACACTCTGTTCAGCCGGTTTCTGGTCTCCTTGCCCATCGTTGTGCTGGCCGTGGCGATCGCGGTGCTGATCGCGGTGCCGCTGGGCATCTACGCCGGTTCCCGGCGCGGGCGCCGCAGCGATCTGGGGATCGTGGGCCTCGCCACGCTTCTGATGTCGGTGCCCAGTTTCTGGATGGGGCTGATGCTGCTTCTGTTCTTCGGGCTGAAGCTGCGCTGGCTGCCGGTTCTGGGCAACGTGACGACGGCCGAGGACGCCGCGCAATGGCTGCTGGCGATGATCCTGCCGGTCGCCACGCTGGTACTGGCCGAGATCGGCGTGATCATCCGCATGACCCGCGCCAGCACGGTCGAGGTCATGGGACAGGATTACATCACCCATGCCCGCGCCAAGGGCCTGCCGCAGGGGCTGATCCTGCGCCGGCATGTCCTGCCCAACGCCTTCGCGCCGACGCTGACGCTGATCGGCCTGATCCTCGGCAGCCTGCTGGGCGGGATCGCGGTGATCGAGACGGTGTTCACAATTCCCGGGCTGGGGCGGCTGCTGGTCGAGTCCATCTTCACCCGCGATTACCCGGTCCTGCAGGGCTGCCTGCTGTTCGTGGCCGGGATCTATGTGCTGGTGAACGCGGTGGTGGACGCACTCTATCCGCTGTTCGATCCGCGCGTGGCCGTGGCATGAGGCGGGCGTCGCCCTCTGCCATCCTCGGGGCCGTGCTCTTGGGCAGCATGGTCACCCTGGGGCTGATCGGCCAGGTCTGGACGCCCTATGATCCGCTGGCGATCGACGTTCTGGGCCGGCTCGCCCCGCCGTCGGCCGAGCATCTCCTGGGCACCGACGAGTTCGGCCGCGATGTTCTGAGCCGCCTGATGGCAGGTGCCGCCAGCAGCATGCACATCGCGGCGATGACGGTCGGTTTCGCCATGGTGGTGGGCTTCGGTCTGGGGGTCGTCATGGGCTATGCGCGGGGCTGGACAGACCGCGTGCTGTCGGCGGTCAACGACGCACTGCTGGCCTTTCCCGGCCTGCTGCTGGCGCTGGGCTTCCTCGCCATCTTCGGCGCCTCGCGCAACGGCATCGTGCTGGCGCTGGGGATCGCCTTTGTCCCGGTGGTGGTGCGCGTGGCGCGCGCGACCGCGATGTCGCTGCGCGAGACCGCCTTCGCGGAAGCCTCGCTCGTGATCGGAAACAGCCCCGCATATACGGTCGTGTTCCACATCATGCCCAATGCGCTGTCGCCCATGACGGTGCTGGCCACGGCGATGTTCGGATGGGTGGTGCTGGCCGAAAGCGCACTGAGTTTTCTGGGCCTCGGCGTGCCGCCGCCGGCGCCCACCTGGGGCAACATGCTGGCCTCTTCCCGGCCCTATATCGGGCAGGCGATGCACCTGGTGTTCCTGCCCGGCTTCTGCATCGCGATGACGCTTCTGGGGGTGAACCTTCTGGGCGACGCGCTGCGCGACCGGCTCGACCCTCGGCTTGCGGGGGCGCTGTGATGTCGCCGGATCCCCTGCTGAGCCTGCGCGGATTGCAGATCGGGAGCCCGGGCGGCGAGACGCTGGTGCACGATCTCGGTTTCGACATCGCGCCGGGCGAGGTTCTGTCCTTCGTGGGCGAAAGCGGCAGCGGCAAGACGCTGGCCGCGCGCGCCATCCTGCGGCTTCTGCCCCCCGCTTTGAGGGTCCGGGCCGACAGCCTGCGGTTTGCGGGAACGGATATCCTGACCGCCTCCGAAGCCGACATGCGCCGCCTGCGCGGGCAGAAGATCGGGATGGTCTTCCAGGAACCGATGACCTCGCTCAACCCGGCGGTGCGGATCGGCGTCCAGCTGACCGAGGCGCTGCGGGTGCATCGTGGCCTGTCGCGGTCGCAGGCCGAGGCGGCGGCGGTCTCCATGCTGGAACGCATCGGCATCGACCGGGCGCGCGACAAGCTCGACGCCTATCCGCACGCCTTTTCGGGTGGCATGCGCCAGCGCATCATGATCGCGTCGGTCATGTTGCTGCGGCCCGCGCTGGTCATCGCGGACGAGCCGACGACCGCGCTCGATTCCATCACCCAGCGCGAGGTTCTCGACCTGCTGCGTGATCTTGTGGCCGAGGCCGGTGCCGCCTGCCTTCTCATCAGCCACGACCTGCCCATGGTCACCGCCTATGCCGACCGGGTGATCGTGCTGCAGAAAGGCCGCGTGGTCGAGGAAGGCCCGAGCGGCACGATCCTGCGGACCCCGGCAAGGCCCTATACCGCCGATCTTGTGGCCGCGATCCCCACCCGCACGGCATCCACCCCTTCGGAGGGGCGCGAGGTGCTTCTCGAGGTGCGTGGCGCGAAGGTCACCTTCGGGCCCCGGCGTCGCCTGACCACGGCAGTGGATGGTGCGGATCTCGACCTGCGCCGGGGCGAGACGCTGGCCGTTGTCGGCGCAAGCGGATCAGGCAAGACCACGCTCGCCCGCGCGATCCTGGGGCTGACACCGCTGGCGGGGGGCAGCGTCCGTGTCTTCGGGCAGGATTGCGCGTCGCTGTCGCGGCGCGCCTGGCGCGGCTTACGCGGGCGGCTGCAGTTCGTCTATCAGGATCCTTATTCCTCGCTCGATCCGCGGATGAGCGTCGAGGCGCTGATCGCCGAGCCCCTGCGCCACGAGCCGGGGCTGAGCCCGGCCGGGAAGGCCGCGCGCGTGGATGAGCTGATCGCGGATGTGGGCCTGACCGAGGTGCGGCACCGCCGCCCCGACGCGCTCTCGGGCGGGCAGCGGCAACGGGTGGCCATCGCCCGCGCCATCGTGCGCCATCCCGATATTGTGGTGGCCGATGAACCGGTCGCCGCGCTGGACGCGACGGTGCAGAAGCAGGTTCTGTCCCTGCTGGCGCGGCTGAAGGCCGATTACGGGTTCTCGATCCTGTTCATCAGTCACGATCTGGGCGTGGTGGACGCGATCGCCGACCGGATCGCGGTCATGCAGTCGGGACGGATCGTCGAACACGGCCGCAAGGAAGACGTGATCGACCGCCCGGCCCATCCCTATACCCGACGGCTTATCGCCGTCAGCTATGCGCTGGGCGCGCGCGAGGCCCGGCACTCCCACCCCGAAAGACAAATCGAAGAAGCCGGGAAGAACCGGTTCAGCACTTGATGAGTGACCAACATAGGAGATGACGATGAAGACCTTCAGACATGCAATACCCCTGGCCGCCGGGATGCTGGGCATCGCGCTGGCCTCGGGGGCCATGGCGCAGGACGAGCCGCGCATGGGCGGCGTCCTGTCCATCGCGATGGGC
>CAZNMV010000253.1:0-5277 GCA_964573835.1 uncultured Aestuariivita sp.
ACGGGGACCACATCATGCTTCAGGATCGCATCGTAACTATTTGTAATGATGCGGATAGACTCGGCCAGCGAAAAGGTGTTGATCGCCAGATCGCCGATATCGGCGATCTGCAGGCTGTCGAAGGGGGCCGCCCCCGTTTGCAGATTGTAGGGTCGGATCATCGCCGATTCCGCGCGGATCTGCTTCGGCCCGAACCGCGTGCCCGACCGCCACGAGGTTCCAATATCCATCGGCACGCCGAGGATGGCGACGTCGAGCCCTTGAAGCGTATCTGCCGAAGGCAGCCGCATGAAGGTGTTCGGCCCCGAAAACCGCGCCAGATCGTTTCCGCTGATCGGCTGGTTCCGGTCGCTCATCTCTTGTGCCAGCCCAGAAGCGCGATGATCTCGACCGCCACATGCGCGCCCGCGATGGCCGTCGCCCCCGTCGTGTCGAAGGGCGGCGACACCTCGACTACATCGCCGCCCTTGATGTTGATGCCCGCCAGATCGCGCAGGATCGCCGCAGCCTGCCAGCTTGCCAGCCCGCCCCAGACCGGCGTGCCGGTGCCCGGCGCAAAGGCCGGATCCAGCGCGTCGATATCGAAGGTCAGGTAGACCGGGTGATCCTCGACCACCTCCTTGATGCGGGTGACGGTCGCGGCCGTTCCGTTTTCATGCACCCAGCGCGCATCGAGCGTGGGCACGCCCAATGGGTCTTCGTTCGTGGTGCGGATGCCGATCTGGACCGAGCGTTCGGGGTCGATGATCCCGGCCTTCACCGCCTTGTAGAACATCGTGCCATGATCGATGCGCGTCAGGTCGTCATCGGGCCATGTGTCGGAATGGGCGTCGAAATGGACAAGCGACATGGGCCCGAACTTTTCGGCATAGGCCTTGAGGATCGGGAAAGACACATAGTGATCGCCGCCCAGCGCGACCGAAGCCGCGCCCGCCTGCAGGATGCCCCGGATATGTGCCGTCAGCGCATCGGGAAAATCGGGCACGCGGGCATAGTCGAAGGCAAGATCGCCATAGTCTACGATGCTCAGCCGCTCCATCGGGTCATAGGGCCAGCCATAGGGCGGATCGAAGGCCTGCAGGGCGGATGCCTCGCGGATCGCGCGGGGGCCAAGGCGGGTGCCGGGGCGGTTCGTCACCGCCTGGTCAAAGGGGATGCCGGTCACCGCCACGTCGACGCCGGTCAGGTCCTTGGTATAGCGCCGCCGCAGGAACGAATTGGCGCCGCCGAAGGTGTTCTCGAAGGATGTGCCACGCAAGCTTTCCCGCGTAAACGCCTGATCTACCTGTTTTCTTGCGTCTTCAAGTGCCATGGCTTGCTCCGTCAGGCGATGGGTTGCGCGCGTTCGACCAGCCGCGCGAAGAAGGACGCGCCGACCGGCGCGACCGCGTCGTTGAAATCGTATTCGGGATGGTGCAGGCCCGCGCTGTCGCCCTGCCCGAGAAACAGATAGGACCCGGGCCGCACCTGCAGCATGTACGAGAAATCCTCGGCCCCCATTTCGCGCCCGGCCTCGGCCATGACGCGGTGGGCGCCCGAAATCTCTGCCGCGACATCGGCGGCGAAGGCGGTGTTCTCGGGTGTGTTGACAGTGGCGGGATAGCCGATCTCGTAGACCAGTTCGGCTTCGACCCCGTAGCTCAGCGCCTGCCCTTTCACGATGGCCGCCATCCGTTCCATCACCATCTGCTGCACATGAGGCGCGAAGGTGCGCACCGTGCCGTTGATATAGGCCGTTTCGGGGATGACGTTGTCCACCGTGCCGGTGTGGATCTGGGTCACCGACACGACAAGATCCTCAAGCGCGTAGTGATTGCGGCTCACGATGGTCTGGATCGCCTGGGCGATGCCGCAGGCCGCGATCACCGGATCGCGGGTTTCGTGCGGCATGGCGCCATGACCGCCCAAGCCCTTCACATGGACATGAAAGGTGTCGACCGCCGCCATGATCGGCCCCGGGGTGGTGTAGAAACTTCCTGCTTCGACCCCCGGCGCGTTGTGCAGCGCATAGACCTGGGCAATGCCAAAACGGTCCATCACGCCTTCGTCCACCATGACCTGCGCGCCGCCGCCCGCTTCTTCCGCGGGCTGGAAGATCAGCGCGACACGGCCCGCGAAGTTGCGCGTCTCGGCCAGGTAACGCGCCGCGCCCAGAAGCATGGTGGTATGACCGTCATGGCCGCAGGCATGCATCCGGCCCGCATGGCCCGAGGCGTAAGGCAGCCCCGTCGCCTCGGTCATCGGAAGCGCGTCCATGTCGGCGCGCAGCCCGATGGTCGGGCCCTCGCCCTGCCCTTCGATGATCGCCACGATCCCCGTCCGCGCGATGCCTTCATGCACCTCGTCCACACCGAAGTCGCGCAGCCTCTCGGCCACGAAAGCGGCCGTCTTCGGACAATCGAGTCCCAGTTCGGGGATACGGTGCAGATGCTGGCGCCAGCCCGCCATATCCTCGGCGAAGGCGGCGATGCGGTTGATCACGGGCATGGGGTGGACTCCGGGGCGTTCCATCGGTCAAGAAGCATCTGACATGGATAGAGAAGCCCCCGCAATGCCGGATGACCGCCTGATCCACGACGCCGATGCCGGGATCGACCGCCTGATCGAGATCATGCGCCGCCTGCGCGATCCGCAGACCGGCTGCCCCTGGGACATCGAACAGGATTTCGACACCATCGCCCCCTACACGATCGAGGAAGCCTACGAGGTCGCCGACGCGATCGAACGGCGCGACTGGGCCGATCTGGAAGGCGAACTGGGCGATCTGCTGCTCCAGACCGTCTATCACACGCAGATGGGCGAAGAGGCGGGGCATTTCACCTTTCAATCGGTGGTGCGCGCGATTTCCGACAAGATGGTCGCGCGCCACCCGCATGTCTTCGGGCATGAGAGCCGCGACAAGACGGCCGAGAACCAGACCCGCGACTGGGAAACGGTGAAGGCAGCGGAACGCGCCGCAAAGGCGCAGACCGGGGTGCTCGACGGTGTCGCGGTGGGCCTGCCCGCCCTTCTGCGGGCCTACAAGCTGCAGAAGCGCGCCGCGCGCGTGGGTTTCGACTGGCCCGACGCCAGCCTCGTGATCGACAAGATCAGGGAAGAAGCGGCGGAACTGGTGGAAGCCCGCGACATGCTCGGCCCCGACGAGATCGAGGAAGAATTCGGCGACCTGATGTTCGTCATGGCGAACCTCGGCCGGCATCTCGGCGTCGAGCCCGAAGCAGCGCTGCGCCGCGCCAACGCCAAGTTCACCCGCCGCTTCCGCGCGATCGAGGCGGCGCTGGCCGCGAAGGGCAAACGTCCCGAAGACAGCGATCTGGCGGAGATGGACGCGCTCTGGGATGCCGCGAAGGCGGCGGAACGCTCAGATCGCTGAGCGCAGGCGCGTCGGCACCGTGATGCGTACGGGATCGTCGTTGAGCTTGTCGGGCTCGATCAGGCTGCGCCGGCCCCGGTGATGCACCGCCGCATCCAGAAGCGCCGCCGCCGGTGCAAAGCCTGCGGACACGTCAAGTTCGCGCGCCTTCTCGAACACCGCGAATTCCTTGTTGCGGATCTTCGAAGGCTTGGCCCAGTTCACCCAGAACCGCGATGGCATCTCGGCGGCATCGCTGTTGGCGCGGGATTGCGCCACGATCTCCTGCCGCGCGGCCATCCGTTCGGCATAATCGGGCGTCACGTAATGCAGATGGAACAGCAACAGGTCCGGGTCGATCCGGAAGCGGCCATTCATCAGCCCATGCCCGCCTACGGTATACTCCACCGCTTCGGCGATGATGCAGGGCTTGGTATAGCGCGCGGACAGCAGCGCATGGGGATGATTGCCAAGCACGGTGGCGCCGGTATCCGTGCCGTCGGCAGGCGTCGGGATCAGGTTCAACCCCACAGGCGACAGCGCCGCGCAGTCATTGGGCGACGCCTCGAGATGCGCGATCAGCCCCCCCCTGTCACCGACATAGACGATGATTTCATCGACATCGGTGCAGATCACCCGGTCGTAGAAGGCCAGTAGACCCGAGCTGACCCCGGCGATGAGCCGCCAGCGGCGTTTGGTCAGATCCATGCTCACTTCGTCGCGCGGAACATGGATGACGTTGCAGCCCGCGGCGATGCGGTCGATTTCCGGGTCGCCGCCGTGGTTCAGCACGAAGAGATCGCGGCGCGCCACCACCTTTTCGTTATGCGATATCCACTTTTCCAGCAGCCAGTAATCGCGCCAGACCATGGTCAGAAAGGCGATGCGCATCGGCGGTCCGGTCCCTCAGCCGTCGCGCCGGAACAGCGCGTTGTTGTCGAAATCCTGCACGCGGACATAGCCGCGATCCGCCAGCAGCTGCAGAAGCGGCATCTGCCAGACCCCGTCATGGGCGATCTCGAAGTAAAGGCTTTTCGGCCAGAGCGCGGGATCGCCCTGCAGAAGCGGCACGATCACCCGGTCTTCCAGCCCCTCGACATCCACTTTGAGGAAATCGACCCGGCTCACCTTGGCCTGCACAAGGCAATCGGCCAGCGGCCGGATCGCCACCTCGACGCCTTCGCTGCCGCCCCGCGCATAGGCAACGTCGATGCGCCCCTGACCGAGGTTCCCGTTGCGCGGGAAATGCAGGACGGACTGCCCCGGTTCGGCGCCCACGGCACACTCGAAGATGCTGACGCGCGGGGTCAGCCCGTTCAGCTCGACATTCGCCGTCAGCCGCGCCCGCATCACCGGGTTCGGCTCGAAGGCGATGGCCTTCGCCCCCTTGCCCGAAGCCTTCAGAAGCGGAAGGAAGAACGCCCCCGCATTGGCGCCCACATCGACGATGACTGCATCCGTCCCGGCAAGCCCCTCGGCGATGGCCCGCGTGGCGACATGTTCGGGCGGAAGGCCCGTTTCCCATATCCTGAATTCGGTGTAATTGTCCCTTGGATGGACGATGAAGTCACAACCCAGAGCAGTGACACGGGACGGGGGGAGCATGTCGCGCAGGGCCTGGCGCACCTTGGGCCGGCTCGGAAAGCGTGCCCAGATCTCGCGCATCTTGGCGTCCATCGCCGCATCAGCCACGGGTTCGGTCGGCACATCCATGACACTCGTCTCCTGCTCGGGTCCGGCCCCCGGCCTCTGACGGGCCGGTGCGGCGGTCTTGTGCTTTGCAGCGCCAAGGGACGTTGCACTCTTTACTGTTGGCCATTTATGAACTGAACAATGGAAACAAGGCAAGGGTTCCCCATGGCGCGGCGCGAGATCATCATCGACACCGATCCCGGCCAGGACGACGCCGTCGCGATCCTGCTGGC
>CAZNMV010000254.1:0-5257 GCA_964573835.1 uncultured Aestuariivita sp.
CCGAGGATTTCCCCGCCTTCATCGTCAACCGCATCCTGATGCCGATGATCAACGAAGCGGTCTATACGCTGTACGAAGGCGTCGGATCGGTGGATTCGATCGACAAGGCGATGAAGCTCGGCACCAATCACCCGATGGGGCCGCTGGAACTGGCGGATTTCATCGGGCTCGACACCTGCCTTGCCATCATGAACGTGCTGCATGACGGGCTCGCCGACACCAAGTACCGCCCCTGCCCGCTGCTGACCAAATACGTCGAGGCCGGCTGGCTGGGACGCAAGACCCAGCGCGGCTTCTACGATTACCGGGGCGAGATGCCGGTGCCCACGCGATAGGCCGGAAAGTTACAAACTTTCCGGACCGATTTCTTTGAAAGAAATCGGGGCCCTACCCAGCCGTACGGCCCAGGGCGAGGGTGTGTTCGCGCAGCCAGGCCATGAAGCCGCGCGGGTCGATCTCGAGCCGCGCCATCTGCTCATCGCTCAGCGCGGGGCCGATCACGGGCGCCTGCGGCCGGTTGCAGGACCGCACGATCTCGTGCAGCAGCAGACCCTGCCGCAACACCGGCGACAGCTTGTTGGCGATCTGGTAGGCACGCGAATTGTGCCCTGGGAAAAAGATCGGCACGACGCGCGCGCCCGACCGGCGGATCATCTTGGCGGTGAAGACGTTCCATTCGCGTTCCAGCGGCGTCCCGAACCATGTGTCCGACGACATCACCACCCCCGACGGGAAAAGCGCCACCACACCGCCTTCGCTCAGGTGGTCCATCGCGCGTCCGCGCATTTCGACCATCTTGCGCTGGGCGTCGGGGTCGTGCGGGAAGGGAACCGGGATCATGAACGAGGTCGCCGCCTCGTCGAGCCCCGTCAGCACCGACCGCGTCAGGATGCGGTAATCGGTGCGCACGCGGCCGATGAGCTCGGCCAGGATCATGCCGTCGACCATGCCATGGGGATGGTTCGCCACCACGACGACAGGGCCTTGCGTCGGGATATGGGCCAGCTGATCCTCGGGCGTGAGAAGATCGATCCCCATCACGTTCAGCGCGCCCCGCCAGAACCGCTGGCCGCGGTAATTGGCGTTCTGCTTCTCGAACCGGTTGACCATGCGCAGGATGGTCAGCTTGCCGGTCAGCCATTCCATCGCCTTGATGGTCAGCGCCGTCGTCCGGTTGTCGAAACTGTTGGCATAGGTCAGTGCGCGCCGATCATAGATCTCGACGGTCGCGGTGTCCCGCGCGGGTGTGGCCCGCCTTGTCCTGTTCTGCGCCGTCTCTACCACTGGGCTCCTCCCGCCTGCGCTGCCCCGCGGCGCCTGCACCCGCTCACCGGTCTTCGCCGAACCTGTCGGCGACCAGCGCCTCGAGGGCACAGGCCAGTGCCTCAGCATCGGGTCCCGACGTTTCCACGTCAATACTCGTGCCCTTGGACGCCGCCAGCATCAGCAGTCCCATAATACTGTCGCCCGAGGCAGACAAGCCGTCGCGCGAGACTTCGGCGGTGGCGTCGAAGGCTTCGACCACCTCGACCAGCTTGGCCGAGGCGCGGGCATGCAGCCCTTTTTCGTTCACGATTTTGAGCGTGCGATGCGCCATCTTCTGTCCCCCGGTCCCGTCTGCGCGGGCAGCGTCGCCCGGCCTAATGGCCGACGTTCTGGCTGTCTATGTATTTCTTGCCCGCTTCGAGCGCGGCCCGTACCGCCTCGGGCACGGTCTTGTGGCGGCTCTTGGCCAGCTTGATCAGCATCGGCAGATTCGCGCCGTAGACGATGCGCCGGTTGTCCGGCACGCAGGCGCGAAGGCTCAGATTGGACGGCGAGCCGCCGAAGAGGTCCGTCACCACCACCACGCCGTCGCCGGTGTCGACATCGTCGGCGGCAGCGCAGATCTCGAGCTGCTTGGCGGCGCGGTCATGGTCGGGTTCGATGGACACGGCGCGGAACCCGGTCTGGCGACCCACCACATGCTCCACGGCGGCCAGGTATTCCTGGGCCAGACCTCCATGGGCGACGATGACGATCCCGATCACTCCCGGCCCTCTTATCCGTTGCGGTGCCGTTCCAGTTCCCGGTGCCTTATTGACACCTGGTAGCCATCCTGTGCAAGCGCGGCGCCCAGCGCCTCGGTGAGCGCGACCGACCGGTGTTGCCCGCCGGTGCAGCCAAAGGCGATGGACAGGTGCGATTTGCCCTCTTCGACATAGGCGGGAAGCAGCAGGCGCGTCAGGTCCAGAACCCTTTCGAAGAACGGCGCGTACCGGGAATCAGCGGCGACATGGCCCTGCACCCGGTCGTCCCGCCCATCTAGGTCGCGCAGATCGGCCTGCCAGTAGGGATTGGTGAGAAAGCGGCAGTCGAAGATCATGTCGAGCCCCCGCGGCAGCCCGCGCTTGTAGGAAAAGGACTGCACCGAAACCGCCAGCGCCCGGCCCTGGCCCGGGGCGTAGAGCGTTTCGATCTCGGCGCGGAGCTGGTGCACGTTGAGATCGGACGTGTCGATCAGCGTGTCGGCGCGGGCGCGGATCGGCTGCAGCAGGTCGAGTTCGCGGTCCACCCCCAGCGACGGGCTTTCCGCCGGGGCCAGAGGATGGCGGCGGCGCGTTTCCGAAAACCGCCGCACCAGCATGTCGGCCCGGCAGTCGAGATACAGCACCGACAGCCCCGCATCGTCATCCGCGGCCAGCCGGTCGATCACCTCGATCAGGGCGGCGACCGAGAAGTCGCGGTTGCGCGTATCGATGCCGAGCGCCATGGGCCGCCCACCCTGCGTCGCCTCCTCCATCAACCGGGGCAGAAGCCGCATCGGCAGGTTGTCGATCGCTTCGAAGCCGAGATCTTCCAGCACATGGATCGCGGTCGACCGTCCTGCCCCCGAAGGGCCGGTGACAAGCACCGTGCGCGGACCTGTGTGCTGCCGGGCCTCGGTCATGTGGCCTCTCCCTGGTCGCATCTGAGATATTGCAGAATCGCCGCTGCAAAGTGGGGGCCATTGATGCTGTGGAAAAGGGGGACGTCGATGCCGAGAAGGGATGTTTTGCGCTCCTGCGGCATCCGGTCGCCGGTAACCCGGTCAAGATCGACGACAAGCGTGATCGCGGCCTGCCCCCAGGGCACCGCGCGCAGGATGCCCATGCCGCGCGCCTCGATCAGCCCGGCGATGGCCTCCGGCGCACGGGCGATCACGCGGCCGCCTTCGGCGCGCAGTTCGGTCCGGTCGTCGGCGACAAGCTCCGCGCCATGGGCCATCAGTTGCAGGCCCAGCGCCGACTTGCCCGCCCCTGACGCGCCGAGGATGAGAACGGCGCGCGGCCCGACCGCGACGGTTGTGCCATGTATCAGAAGTGGCGTGTCGTCCCCCACGCCCGGCCGCCTCAGACCGGCAGACCGACCACGAAGCGCGCGCCCAGCGGTTCAGACGTGATGTCGGCCGAGGTGGGACGGATGTTCTCGGCCCAGATCACACCGCCATGCGCCTCGACGATCTGCTTGGAGATGGCCAGACCAAGGCCCGAATTGTTGCCGAAATGCGCCTCGGGGCGCTGCGAATAGAAGCGCTTGAAGATCTTGGTCAGCGCCTCTTCGGGGATGCCCGGCCCCGTATCCTCGACCACGACAAGGATGCGGTTCTCGCGTTTGCGGGCCCAGACGCGGATCGCGTCGCCATCTTCGCAGAAGGAAATCGCATTGGTGATCAGGTTGACGAAGACCTGCGCCAGACGCGCCTCGAGCCCGGTCATCAGGATCGGCAGATCCGGCATGTCGGTGATATAGTCGATACCCTTCGACCGCGCATCCTCGCCCAGATACTGGTTGAGGTTCTGGATCATCTGGAGAAGGTCGAACTCCTCCTCCTCTTCCTTGACCAGTTCGCTGTCGAGCCGCGAGGCGTTCGAGATGTCGCTGACAAGCCGGTCAAGGCGGCGCACGTCGTGGTCGATCACGTCCAGCAGCTTGTCGCGCTGATCCTCGCGCTTGACCATGCGCAGCGTACCGACCGCGCTGCGCAGGGATGCCAGCGGGTTCTTGATCTCGTGCGCGACGTCGGCGGCGAATTGTTCGTTCGATTCGATCCGGTTGTAGAGCGCCGACACCATGCCGCGCAGCGCGCCCGACAGGCGCCCGATCTCGTCGGGGCGCGCGGTCAGGTCGGGGATGCGGATGCGGCTGGGCCGTTTCTTGCCGCTGTCGCGGTCGCGGCCCAGTTCCGCCGCCTCGGCCAGATCGGCCAGCGGATTGGTGATGGTCGACGCCAGCGCGAGGCTGAGCACCACCGACACCACCGTCGCGATGATGAACATCTGCAGCATGCGTTCGCGTTCAGCCCGCTGCATCGCGTCGATCTCGCCCGAGGCGCTGATGGCGGCGACGACACCCAGGATCACGCCGTTGCGTTCGATCGGGCTGGTCGCGGCGAAGACACGCCCGCCATCGGCCTGCAGGCCACGGCGCAGCTGCGCGCCGGTCTCGACCGTGGGCGCGACAAGATCCGCGACCTGGTCCACGACCGGGGGCGGCGGTGCGGTCTCCGGTGACACGACCGACGACGCGCCCGACCACAGCCGCATCAGCGCATCGGTGATGTATGTCGGCCCGGGCGACGGCGTGACGATCGCGTCGATGCCCGGGCCGAAGCCCGCGCCCATCACATCGGCGACAAGCGTGCCCTGCGCATCGAAGACGAACACCTCGGTTCCCGCGCGCAACCGCAGCGCGGCGACGGTGGCTTCGACATCGATGCCGTCGCCGGTGGCCAGGCTGACCGGCGCGCCCGCGGGCAGGCCGGCCTCGATCACGTCCGAGATCAGCGCGGCATCGGACACAAGCGACCCGACGCGCTGCACCACGGACCCGTCGCGCGACGCGGTCAGCCACAGCATCCCCGCCGCCAGCACGTTCAGCGCGATCAGGTTGAACATGACGATCTTGCGCGTCAGCGGCGATGACCGCCACGACAGCAGCCTGCGTCTTGCGCGGCTGTCCTGAATTTCCTTCTCGACCGTGCCTTCGGGCACGACCCAGTCATCGCCCAGAACGACGTCGCCTCTTGGGTCGGAACGGGGGGGACTTGTGTCGCGCAACTTCAACCTTCCGGAAGGCCTGTCAGGGCGAGGGCGTCATTCTTCGTTGTAGCGGTATCCGATGCCGTAGAGCGTTTCGATGGCCGAGAATTCCTCGTCCACGCTGCGCATTTTCTTGCGCAGGCGCTTGATGTGGCTGTCGATGGTGCGGTCGTCGACATAGACCTGATCGTCATAGG
>CAZNMV010000255.1:0-5228 GCA_964573835.1 uncultured Aestuariivita sp.
GTTCGGGTACTCTCGAGATCCCGCCGCTACCGTGGCCTAATTTTGCACCGCCGGATGCAGGCAATGCGTCCGCCAGTGACGTTCAATTCGCCTGTAAACAGGCTGCGTCGGGCGAGGCCGTGCGCGCCCCCCGTGACGGTAAGGCCCCCCGAGCCGGAAATGCGTCCGAAGTATATCTCCCCCGAGCCGGTGGTCAGCGTCAGCGTGTGGGTGTTCAGGTTCACCGATGAGTCAGTAGAATCCGAAATACCATCGAAAAGAAAGTGTCCTATCGTTTCGGACCCGGTGAGATTCAGGATCCCGGAGTCGCTCATATCGACCACGGCCGTGTCGGACAGGGACTCGCCATCGACTTGCAGGGTAGCGCTTCCGGAGACACGCACGCTGCCCGACGCGATCGACCCTGTCACGTCCAGCGTGCCGGCGCTCACCCTCGTCTCCCCGGTATAGGTGTTCACCCCTGACAGGGTCAGCGTGCCCGTGCCCTGCTTGGTCAGCCCGCCCGCGCCCGAGACCACGCCCGAGAAGGTGGTGTCGGTATTGTCGGCACCCGTGGTCAGCGTCTGCGCCGACCCGATGGTGACCGATCCCGCGCCTGACAGCGACCCGACGGTGTCGGAGCTCTGGACATTGACAGTGCCGCCGGTCGTGACGGACAGCCCGCGCGTATTCGACAGATTGCTCCCCGATCTGATATTCAGCGTGCCACCGGTTACAGTTGTCGAGCCGCTGATGACGCCGCGGTTCGAGAATGATCCTCCGCTGATGGTCACATTGCCCTGGATACCTTGCCCTGCAGTCGTGTTGATATTGCTGGCATTGGCAGAACTGGTGAGGTTGCCCACCATCGTTCCAGAGCTTCCAACGTTGAAACTTACGGAGTCGGGCGACGTCGTGTTGTTGTTCACGTCGCCGGTGAGTGTACCGCCATTCACAAAAATGCGGCCATCGTCGTTCAGATTGACGTTCCCGTTCAAGGCGCCGCCGGTGACCAGGTTGATATTGCCCAGGATCAAGACGTTGCCGGCATTCAGCGTCCCGCCGTCGCGGATTCCCAGCAGACCGGGCTGCGAGATTGTCATGGTCGCGGTATTCAGTGTTCCGCCAGCCCGGATGTTCATTTGGCCGCTGAGAAGGTTGGTCGCACCCACGGTGATCGTAGAAGTGAGTACCGGCCCGTTCGGGGTACTGCCCGCTGCGATCTGCGCCGTTTCGGCGGCGGTGTCGGGAATGTTGTCGCCTGACCAGTTCGTCGCGGTGGTCCACTGATCGTCGGTGTCGCCGTCCCAGGTGACGGTCTGCGCCTTCGCCGCGCCCCCCAGCGTCAGCGTGACGCCCGTCGCCAGCACGAAGACCAGTTCCGTCGCGCGCCCGAGGCGGCAGTGTTTGCGCAGGCTGCGCTGGCGGATGCCGGTCTGGCGGAAAGGTGCGGGATAGGGCGGTACGGTCATAAATGGTTACTCCAGCGGCTGAACCTGTCGACGCGAATGGATTGGGTCAGGGTGAACGAAAAACTCTTTCGATAAAGACTGACGGCAAAAGATGAAAAATCACGGTTTCACGCAACCCTTTTTCGACAGGTGGAGACCGGACAATGGACCGCCGCCGCCGCCTGTTGCGGGGTCCCCTCAGCGGGCGGGCGATCGCGGGTCGTTCACGATATGCGGAGCGGTGCGACGGCCCCTTGCCTCGGGCCGGCAATCCCGGAAACACCGGGGCATGGGAGAGAGAGCCGATGTTTGTTGAACCAATCCGCAGTCCGGGGCGCGCCCGATGATCGATGCGGCACTTCTTCCGCTGCAGCGCAGGGTGCTGGAGGGGCCTGCGCAGGTGCTTGCGGCGCGCGGGGTGCGGGCCGACCAGATCACGGTCGCGGGGTTCGTGATCGGCGCGCTGGCCTTGCCCGCGCTGGCTTTGGGGCTTTACGGGCTGGCGCTGGCGTTCATCGTGGCCAACCGGGTGATGGACGGGCTGGACGGTGCCGTGGCGCGGCTGACCGGGCCGACGGACCGCGGCGCGTTTCTCGACATCGCGCTTGATTTCGTGTTCTACGCGCTGGTGCCGCTGGGCTTCGCGCTGGCCGATCCCGACCGCAACGCGCTGCCCGCGGCGGTGCTGATCGCAGCCTTCGTCGGCACCGGGTCGTCGTTTCTGGCCTTCGCGGCTGTCGCGGCGAAGCGCGGGACCCAGGCGGCGCGCTATCCGACCAAGGGGATCTACTATCTCGGCGGGTTGACCGAGGGGTTCGAGACGATCGCTCTGTTCGTCGTGATCTGCCTTGCTCCCGATCTCTTCCCGGTGCTGGCCTTCGTCTTCGCCGCCGCCTGCGCCATCACCACACTGACCCGCTGGCGTCAGGGCTGGATCGCCTTGTCACCCGGGGGGACAGGCTGACCCAATCGCTCAAGCACCACTGGAAAGGACCCATCATGCGCCTGCTTCCCGCCGTCTCCTTCATCGCGGCACTTGCCGCTGGCCCGGCCCTTGCCGACTGGCAGGCGACGCTTGATGCCGCGCGGGGGCAGATTGTGTACTGGAATGCCTGGGGCGGGGACGCGCGGACCAACGCCTTCATCGACTGGGTGGGCGAACAGACCGCAGACCGCTATGGCGTGTCGGTCGAACATGTGCGCCTGAGCGACACCGCCGAGGCGGTCACCCGCGTGATATCAGAGCGCGCGGCGGGGCAGGACAGCGGCGGGTCGGTCGACCTTGTCTGGATCAACGGTCCGAATTTCCTGGCGATGAAGGAACAGGGGCTGCTGTTCGGGCCCTTCGTCGACGGGCTGCCCAATGCGCGCTTTGTCGATCTGTCGCCCGGGGCGGCAGCAGCGATGGATTTCACCGTGCCGGTCGACGGCATGGAAAGCCCCTGGCGGCTGGCGAAGTTCGTCTTCGTCCATGACAGCGCGCGGGTCGATGCGCCGCCGCGCAGCATGGCGGGCTTCATTGAATGGGCCGCGGCCAATCCGGGGCGGATGACCCATCCTGATCCGTCGAACTTCATGGGGGCGACCTTCCTCAAGCAGGCGATGGTCGAACTGGCCCCTGACCGCGCGGCGCTGTTGCAACCGGCGACGGACGACAGCTTTGCGGAACAGACCGCGCCGCTCTGGTCCTGGTATGATGCGCTGCGACCGAACCTCTGGCGCGGAGGCGCGGCCTTCCCCGAGAACGAGAGCGTGCAGCAGCAGCTTCTGAACGACGGCGAGGTGGACATCGCGATGTCCTTCGACCCGGCCTCGACCGCGGCGGCGATCGCGCAGGGGCTTCTGCCCGACACCGCGCGCGTCTTCGTCCCCGAAGGCGGCACGATCGGGAACGTGAGCTTCGTCGCCATCCCCTATAACGCCGCCAATGCGGCGGGCGCGCAGGTGGTGGCGAATTTCCTGCTGGACCCGGCGGTGCAGGCGCGGATGCAGAACATCGAGGTGTTGGGGTCGTTTTCCGTGCTCGACCCCGCGCGGCTTGACGATGCGGGCCGGGCGGCCTTTGCCGCGCTGCCAACCGCCCCGGCGCTGCCGACGCTGGAGGATCTTGGGCCGACGCTGCCCGAACCCCATGCAAGCTGGATGACCCGCCTTACCGCGGAATGGGCCCGGCGCTACACGCGATGACGGCGGGCCGCGCGGACGGGGGCCTGCTGCGGGCGGCGGTGCTGGCCGCCGTTGCGCTGGGCCTTGTTTTGCCCATCGCCGCGGGGCTGTGGCAGACGGCGCGGGCGGGCGCGGGGGTGATGCCCGCCATCGGTGCCGAGGCACTGTCGCTCGACCCCCTGCGCGCGCTGGTGGCGCTGCCGGGCTTCGGCACCGCGCTGCGGCTGACGCTGGTCACCGGGCTGACCGCGACGGCGCTGTCGCTTCTGCTGGCCGTCTGTGTCTGCGCGGCCCTGTACGGGCGGATGCCCGTGCGGGCGGCGGGGCGGGTGCTGACGCCGTATCTGGCCGCGCCCCATGCGGCCATGGCGATCGGGCTGGCCTTTGTGCTGGCACCCTCGGGCTGGATCGCGCGGGCGCTTGCGCCGCTTGCGGGCTGGGACAGACCGCCGATGATCGCCACGGTGAACGACCCGGGCGGGGTGGCGCTGATCCTCGGCCTGATGGTGAAGGAGGTGCCTTTCCTTCTGCTGGTGATCCTGTCGGCGCTGAGCCAGGTGCCGGTGCGCCAGCATCTCGCCGCGGGGCGGTCGCTGGGCTATGGGCGCGGGATCGTCTGGATCAAGGTGATCATGCCGCAGGTCTGGCCGCTGATCCGGCTGCCGGTGATGGTGGTGCTGGCCTATGCGCTGTCGGTTGTGGACATGGCGCTGATCCTCGGGCCGTCGAACCCGCCGACTTTGTCGGTGCTGCTGCTGCGGCTGTTCCAGTCGCCCGAGATCGGGCTTCTCCTGCCCGCGTCCGCCGGGGCGCTGGTGCAGGCGCTTCTGGTGGTCGCCGCCTTCGGGCTGCTTTGGGGGCTTGAACGGGCGGGCCGCGCCCTTGGGCGCTGGTGGCTGCGCCGGGGCGGGCGGGGCCTGTCGGCGGAACCGGGGCTGTGGCTGGCGACGGGTGTCTCGGCGGTGCTGTTCGCGGCGGGGGCGCTGGCGATGCTGTCGCTGCTGGTGTGGTCGCTTGCCTGGCGCTGGCCGTGGCCTGCCCCCTTGCCGGAAAGCTGGTCGCTGCGGGCCTGGCAGGCGCCGGGCGGCGGCTGGGCCGGGGCGCTGGGCAATACGCTGATCCTGGCCGCCGCGACGACGGCGATCTCTCTCGCGCTGGCCATCGCCTGGCTTGAAGGCGAGGATCGCGCGCGGCGCGGCCGTGCGGGCTGGGCCGAGGCGCTGATCTACCTGCCGCTTCTGGTGCCGCAGATCGGGTTCCTGTTCGGGCTGAACGTGCTGTTTTTGCGGATGGGGCTGTCGGGGGGGTATCTGGCGGTGATCTGGGCGCAGGCGCTCTTCGTCTTTCCCTATGTGATGATCGCGCTGTCGGACCCGTGGCGCGCGCGCGACGCGCGGCTCGACCGCGCGGCGGCGGCGCTGGGGGCGGGGCCGTGGCGGCGGCTGTTCACCGTGAAGCTGCCGGTGCTGCTGACACCCATCCTGACGGCGGCGGCCATCGGCATCGCGGTGTCGGTGGCGCAATATCTGCCGACGCTGTTCATGGGGGCGGGGCGGATCGCGACGCTGACGACCGAGGCGGTGACGCTGTCTTCCGCGTCCGACCGCCGGGTGACAGGGGTCTATGCGACCT
>CAZNMV010000256.1:0-5221 GCA_964573835.1 uncultured Aestuariivita sp.
CGGCCTGCGCCTTTTCGCGCCGCGCGACAGGCTGCCGTCGCTGCCCGATGACGACTTCTACCATGCCGACCTGATCGGCCTCGACGTGCACGACACCGGCGGGGCGCGGCTGGGCCGGGTCACGGCGGTGCAGAACCACGGCGCATCGGACCTTCTGGAGATCGACACCGGCACGGGCCGGGCGACCGTGCTTCTGCCCTTCACCCTTGCGGCGGTGCCCACGGTCGATCTGACCGCGCGCCGCATCGTCGCCGACCCGCCCGAGGGGCTCTTCTGACATGCCGCGCAGGGTCGTCATCCATGCCGGCTTTCACAAGACAGGGTCGAACAGTGTCCAGCAGACGCTGCGGCTGAACCGCCCTGTCCTGCGCCGCGTGATGGCAAGCGTTCTGAAACCCATGATGCGCGACGTGGTCGGGGCGGCGCGGGCCTATTCAGTCACCGGCGATCCGCTGGACCGCGCCCGCTTTGCCGCGCGGATGGTGCTGCTGCTGCAGGATCAACCGCCGATGAACCGCCGCGTGCTCTGCCTGTCGTCCGAGGAACTGGCGGGCCACCTGCCGGGCCGCCCGGGCGTGCAGGATTACCGCGCCATCCTGACGCTGTCCGAAGACATCGTCTCGGCCGCGTCGAGCCTCTTTCCACAGGCCGAGATCGTCTTCTTCTTCCTCACGCGCGATCCCCGCACCTGGATCGAAAGCGCCTATTGGGAACATGTCAAATCCTCGGACATGGTGATGGAGCTGGAAGAGTTCCGCCACCGTTTCGCGGCGGCCGCGGATCTGGACGGTATCGCCGACGCGGTGGCGCAGGCGACAGGCCGCCCGGTGCAGCGTGCCCGGCTCGAGGATGTGGCGGGTCAGGTCTTCGGCCCGGCCGAACCGCTTCTTGATCTGTGCGAGGTACCGCAGGATCTGCGCGCCGGGCTGACCCGCCCCGCGCCCGCCAACACCCGCCCCGCGCCCGACATCCTGGCCGAGTTGCTGCGCCTGAACCGCGAGATCGCCGACAAGGAGGCGCGGCGCCGCGCGAAAGAGGCGCTTCTGCAGTCCGGGGGGCAGGCATGACCGGCGAAGACGACGCCCCGCGCCGGTCGCATGGCCGCAAGCAGGTCCGCCCCAGCCTGCGCCCGCGCGACCTGATGGCCGAAGACACGCTGGCAGGCGTCTGGACAGCGCAGGTCATCACGCTCGTCCCGCAGGCCTTTCCCGGCGTTCTGGGCGAAAGCCTGACGGGGCGCGCGCTGAAGGACGCGCTCTGGCAGTTGCAGGTGATTGACCTGCGCGGCTTTGGACAGGGCCGCCACCGCAACGTCGACGACACGCCCGCAGGCGGCGGCGCGGGCATGGTCCTGCGCCCCGATGTGATGGCCGCCGCGATCGAGGCCGCGCGCGAAACCGCGCCGCAGGGCGCGCCGCTCATCCATCTGAGCCCGCGGGGGCGGCCGCTGTCGCAAGACATGGTGCGCAGCCTTGCCAAGGGCCCCGGCGTCACGCTGATCTGCGGCCGGTTCGAAGGATTGGACCAGCGCGTCATCGACCATTACGACATCGCCGAGGTCTCCTTGGGCGATTTCGTCCTCACAGGCGGCGACATCGCGGCGCAGGCGCTGATCGACGCGACGGTGCGGCTGATCCCCGGGGTTCTGGGTAACGCCGCCTCGACCGAAGAGGAAAGCTTTTCCGCCGGTCTTCTGGAACACCCGCACTACACCCGCCCCGCCGACTGGGAAGGCCGCGCCATCCCCGAGGTGCTGACCTCGGGCGATCACGCCAAGGTGGCGCGCTGGCGGCGCGACGAGGCTTTGCGCATCACACGCGAGAGGCGCCCGGATCTCTGGGCGCGTCACCTTGCGGGCAAGGATCAACGCGAAACATGACGCGCTTTGCCCGGTTGTGGATTCGGGCTATTGTCTCGCGCCATGGTCGAACCCGTTTACCAGCGCGAGAAAGACCTCGCCCAGGTAGCCGAGCTTGCGCTGCGCGCATCCGGCATGGACAGCGTCGGCCTCTATGTCTTCGATGAAAACCTGCACCCGACAACCGGCGTGATCCTTGGCATGCCGGATGCCTTCAGCCGCGCCTACGAGGTGACGGGCATGCGGATCGACCCGGTGCTGGATCACATGCGTCGCACCGGCGCGCCCTGTTCGACCGTGACCTGCCTGGGCGAACGCTGGACCAACAGCCAGCTTTACCAGCGCGTCTCGGGCCGGTTCGGGCTGACCGGCTTCGCCACGCTGCCGCTCTACCGGGCGGACGATCTGGCCGGCATCCTCTATCTCGGCACACTGACCGAGGCCAATGCCCGGCGCCTGACCCCAGAGGGCATGTGCATCATGTCTCCGCATGCGACCCGGGCCTCGACCAAGCTCCTGCGCCTTCCGAAGCGGGATCATCGCCTGACCGAACGCCAGAACGACATCGCCCGTCTTGCCGGGCGGGGCCTGTCCAACGCGGAAATCGCCGAAGAACTGGACACCGGCGAGGCGGCGGTCCGCAAGCACCTCAAGGCGCTGAACCGCTTTTTCGGGACGTCCAACCGCACGGCGATGGCGGCCGCATGGCGCGAAACCGCGCTCTGAGGGCCGAAAGGTACCCGTTCGGGGACTGATCCGCGGCCGGTCAGCCGTCTTACCCTTCTGCTGAAGACCCAACAGAAGAGGAGACAGGAATGACACTCAAAGTCGCTGCCGTGCAGGCCGCCCCCGTCTGGATGGATGCCAAGGGCACACTGGACAAGACCATCGCCCTGATCGAAGAAGCCGGCCGAAAGGGCGTCAAGCTGATCGCTTTCGGCGAAGTCTGGCTGCCCGGCTATCCCTTCACCATCTGGCTGCAGCCGCCCATGGTCGCCATGGACATCGTGATGCGCCACCGCATGAATGCCATCACCGTCGATGGGCCCGAAATGAAGGCAATCCAGGATGCCGCCAAGCGCGCCGATTGCTGGGTCATGCTGGGCTTCGCCGAACGCGACCGTGGCTCGATCTACTGTGCGCAGGCGCTGATTTCCGACCGGGGCGACCTGGAGATGACACGGCGCAAGCTGCGCCCCACGCATATGGAGCGCACCGTCTGGGGCGAAGGCCCTGTCACCGACATCAAGGTGGTCGACACCCCGTTCGGCAAGGTGGGCGGCCTGTGCTGCTGGGAAAACATCCAGCCGGTCAACCGTCAGGGCATGTATCAGCTCGGCGAGCAGATCCATGTCGCCTGCTGGCCGTCCTTCGGCATGTTCAAGGGCCACCGCCCGGCCTATGCCCTTTCCGCCGAGGCCAACATCAACGAAAGCCAGTCCTATGCCCTGCAGGGCGGCTGCTTTGTTCTGGCCGCGAATTCGATCATCAGCGAGGACAGTCTGGACGACATCTGCATGGGCAATGACCAGCTGCGTGCCATGGTGCATCCCGGCGGCGGCGCGGCGGCAGTCTTCGGGCCGGACGGCTTCCGCCTGACCGACCCGATCGACGAACATACCGACGGTCTGGCCATCGCCGAAATCGACCTGATGTTGATCGAAGGCGCCAAGGTCTTCGCCGATCCTGCCGGCCACTACTATCGCCCCGACGTGGCGCGGCACGTGCTGGACGGCTTTGCCGGACCCGCCGCCGCCAACCCCGGGGCCGCACCCGCGCCCAAGCCGGTCGAACCGAGGATCGACGCGGCGGAATAGTTGGCCCGCCGACACCCGGCGGGGGCATTTCCCGCTTGATCCACAGGGCCATCCCGCGTAACAGGCCCACAGACAGAGTCGCTCCGGCGGCTCTGTTCCGTTTGGGCATGGTCCGCGCTTCCGGACCCGCGCTGCCCGGAGCGACCGAAGAAGACAAGCGACCTGATCTCTGGCGGGCGGCAAGACCGGACCCGATGAAGACCAAGAGCTCTGAGGTGCGATCAACTTCGTGGGCCAACCACGAGCCAGATAGGAGAGACCGCGATGGATCTTATCGCGCAGATCGAGGCCGAACAGATCGCCTCGCTGGGGAAGACGATCCCCGACTTCAAGGCAGGCGACACCATTCGTGTCGGCTACAAGGTTACCGAAGGCACCCGCACCCGCGTCCAGAACTATGAAGGCGTCTGCATCAGCCGCAAGAACGGCGCAGGCATTGCCGGGTCGTTCACGGTGCGCAAGATTTCCTTCGGCGAAGGCGTGGAACGCGTGTTCCCGCTCTATTCCACCAACATCGATTCGATCGAGGTGGTGCGCCGCGGCCGTGTCCGCCGCGCCAAGCTCTATTACCTGCGCGCCCGCCGCGGCAAGTCGGCCCGGATCGCGGAAGACACCAACTACAAGCCCGGCAATGCCGGGGCATAAGAGAAGGGCCGCGCGATGAAAAAGAACGTTCACCCCGATTACCACGCCATCTCCGTCAAGATGACGGATGGCACCGTGGTCCAGATGAAATCGACCTGGGGCAAGGAAGGCGACACGCTGTCGCTCGACATCGACCCGAGCGTCCACCCGGCCTGGACCGGCGGCGGCGCCCGCCTGCTGGACACCGGCGGCCGCGTGTCGAAGTTCAAGAAGAAATACGAGGGCCTGGGCTTCTGAGCCCCGCACGCTCTGCGAGATTGCAAACGCCGCCCCAAGGGGCGGCGTTTTTCTTTGGGGTGCAGGCCCGCTATTTCCGGGATGAAGAAACGTCACCGGGAATGTCGTCGCCGTTATAGACCGGCCACGCATCCGGGGGATTGCATCGGTCAGACGCTGACCGTTCGTCGAGGTCCCGAATGACGCTCAAGGCAGAAAACCTGATCAAGCTCGGAGAATACCCGATCACCAGCCCCGGACCCGCGCTCGACGCCGTTATCGCGGGCGTGCGCAAGTCCCTGGGAGATACCGGATGCGCCGTGCTCAAGGGGTTTCTCACGCCGGAGGGCATCGCCGCCGCCGTGGCCGAGGCGGATGGCGTGGCCGACAGGGCGCACCGCAACTATTCGCGCACCAACGCCTACTTCACCGCGGACGATCCCTGCCTGCCTGACGCGGACCCTCGCAGAAAGTTCTTCGAGCGTTCGAACGCCTTCATTCCGGCCGACAACTTCCGGCCCGATGGTGCGCTGCGCACGGTCTTCGACTGCCCGGGCTTCGACACTTTCATTCGTGATTGCCTCGAACAGCCCGCCGACCGGTTTTTCCGCTATGCCGATCCGCTGGCGGACGTGATCGTGAACACGGCAGGTGAAGGCAACGGCTTTCCCTGGCACTTCGACAC
>CAZNMV010000257.1:0-5217 GCA_964573835.1 uncultured Aestuariivita sp.
CCTATTAGGGCACCTCGCAGTATTGTGCGGACTGCTCGTTTCATATGCAAGACACTCGCGTTCAATCCAATTTGCTGCACCTAGCGTAGTCGAGCCAAACGTCCATCTCTCGTTGCGCCGGCGGAACTGCCAGAGAATAGTAATTGTAATGTACCAGTTCTCCGTAGGCTGGAGAGAACTGCGCGAAATACGCATTAACTGGGAAGCTCAGAGCAGGCCGCTCTTCCATCCAACTTGAGAGATCAATATCCCAAAATGCAATTGGCGCGTCACTTCCCACAACTACCATAACATACTGAAGTTCGATCCTCGAATACCTACCTACCTCGACATCAGTAGCGGGTCGTATCAGGAACGTGTCGCCTGCGTTAAAGCGGGCAGAAGCATATTGCTTAGTTTCCTTGTTCCAACGCAAACCAGCTGATTGTTCCGATTTACAAATCCAGCTCGCAGACAGGGCCGGAGTTGCAGCAACTGTGAGGATCAGTGACCAAAATCTGAGCATGTTGGAACAATAGCCGAGGAAGTCGTGCCATGTCCCAGGCAACTTGTCACATGCAGAGCAGAAGAGAGGTTGAGGCTACTCAACGTGTGCAACGTAGCGCCGCAAAGGTGCTTGGTCCACGGCATCAACTGGAGCCAACTTGCTGATGTGGCGGCCCTGATAAAGGACCAGACCCGAAAACTATAGTTAATCAGTTGATACTTTTTGATGATTTGGTGCGGTCGAGAAGACTCGAACTTCCACTCCGGTTAAGGAACAGCGACCTCAACGCTGCGCGTCTACCAATTCCGCCACGACCGCACTGCCTTGGCACGGAACGTCGTCTAGCGAAGCCTGCGGGGGAAGGGAAGGGGTTTTTTCACACCCCCGGTGCAAGACCCCCGCACGGCCGGCGCGCGGGGGCCAGAAGGGTCAGGGTCTGACGGTGAAGACCGGCACGGGAGACGCCGAGGCCGGCTGCACCGGCGACCGGGCCGCCCCGTTTGACCGCGCCACCGCCTGCTGCAGAAGCGTCATGCGCGACGGATCGCCCGGGTTGAACACTGCCGGCTGACCCGAGGCCAGCGCGGCAAAGCTCTGATCGAACCAGGCACCCGCCAGATCGGGGCGCGGCGCGACGCCGAAGCCGTTGATCAGGTGATGACCGACAAGCTCGGAATAGACCGGCTGCCCCGTTGCCGTCATCAAGAGCGCCGAGCCCAGCGCCACACCCATGTTGTCGGTGCGGTAGCCCACGCCCATGCAGATGCGCGCGGTGGTCTGGATCTGCACCGGGGGCATGCCGGTCGTGGGCACCAAGCCCGCCACCGCCTGCAGCACCACAGGCTGCGGCGTCGTGCCCAGCATGGCGACATAGGGCTGCATCGCCGGTCCGAAGGCCATGCACTGATCGGCCACCTGCTGCGGCGTCATGCCCGGCACCTGCGCGCTCAGCCATTCCGCGTCCTCGATCGCGTAGGTCCGTGCAAGACAGAATTGTTCGTTCATCGCCTGCGCCGGATCGGTCATCGTCTCGAGCCGGACATAGCCACCATTGGTGTTGGTGACGAGCCCGGTGGCATTGCAATGCGCGGCAAGCGAGGTCGGCACCGGCTGGGCCGCGAAATTCGGCAGCGCGGCGGGAGTGGCGGCGGCTGCGCCGAAATTCGGCACCGCGGCGGTCTGCGGCATCGCAGGCTGGGCCGCCATCGCCGTGCCCGGGGCCACGCCGGCCAGTTCCTGGCGATAGGTCTTGAGCAGACCCCGCGGCCCGTCGGGATGCAGCGCCATCGCCTGATTGATCGCGGGGACGTTCAGCTGCGCGCGCTGATGGGATGTCAGCAGGATGTCCTGTTCGATCGCGGTGAGCTGGCCCGTGGCCGGATAGCCCATGTAAACCTGATAGCGCGAGATCGCCTCGCGCGACCGCCGGCCCAGCTGCCCATCGA
The DNA here is from genome assembly GCA_964573835.1 of uncultured Aestuariivita sp. GTDB lineage: Bacteria > Pseudomonadota > Alphaproteobacteria > Rhodobacterales > Rhodobacteraceae > JAGYKE01. Next base: position 1,933 of record CAZNMV010000257.1, read on the forward strand.
CACCGCCCGCGTTGAACCCGAAATAGTTGAGCGAGGACTGGATCGCGCGGCCTTCCTGGGTCGAGGGGATGCCCGACGGGGCCCGCTGCGTCCTGGCTGCCGATGTCTGGGCCGCCTTCTTGCGCTGCGCCTCCTTGGTGGCGGCATGGCCGATCAGCCCGCCGATCAGCGCGCCGGCCACGAAATCGCCCGCATCGGCGGCGACGCGCGTGGCGGGCGTAAAGGCGACCGAGGCCGCCAGAACCAGTGTTGAAAGGCGTTTGGAAAACATGGCATTTCTCCGAAGACTAAAAGAACCGGGCGGAGTAAACACCCGAATCGGGCTGCGCCCCAAGCCTTTTGATCAGCGCCCGGCGCGCGCCAGCAGGGGATGTCCCGCATCATGGAATGGATTCAGTCCGACGGGCTGACAGACTACGAGACCGCGCTTTCGGTGATGGAAGCGCGGGTCGCCGACATCCGGGCGGGCCGCGCGGACGAGGCGATCTGGTTTCTGGAACATCCCCCCCTCTACACCGCGGGCACCAGCGCGAAGCCCGCCGATCTGGTCGATCCCGGCCGCTTTCCCGTCTTCGAGGCGCGGCGCGGCGGGCAATACACCTACCACGGCCCCGGCCAGCGCGTGGTCTATGTGATGCTCGACCTCGACCGGCGCGGACGCGACGTGCGCTGCTTCGTGCGCGATCTCGAGGCTTGGGTGATCGCCGCGCTGGGGGAATTCGGCCTCACGGGGCATATCCGCCCGGGCCGCGTCGGCGTCTGGATCGACCGTCCCGACAAACCGCGCCTGCCGGACGGGCGCATGGCCGAGGACAAGATCGCCGCCATCGGCATCCGCCTGCGCCGCTGGGTCAGCTTTCACGGGATCTCGATCAACGTGGAACCAGACCTGTCCCATTTCGACGGCATCGTGCCCTGCGGGATCACCGAATACGGCGTGACCAGCCTTGTCGATCTCGGCCTGCCGGTGACGATGGATGATCTCGACGTGGCGCTGAAGCGCACCTTCGGGGACGCGGCCGGCAGCTGCCCGGTTCCCTGATCGCTCCGCTCAGACCTCGCCCTGCGGCCGCCGGGCGCGCCGCTTCTTGCCCTGTCCCGGCTTGTTGCCGGGTGACTTCACCCGTTTCTTCGACGGCATCAGCGTGCCGTGATCGATGAACAGCCCGATCTGCGCCAGGAAGAAGACGAAGACGATGACCGGCATCGCGACCGTCTCGAAGATGACCCAGAATTCCTCGGATTGCGTGCGCCAGACCACCTCGTTGGCCACCGCGGACAGGAAAAACAGAAGCGTCACCCGCCGGGTCAGGATCATCCAGCCCTTGTGCTTGAGCGGCAGCGTGTCCTCGAGCACGAATTCGAGCCAGGACTGCCCCCGCAGAAGCCCCACCCCGAGGATGAGGGTGAGCAAAGAATAGATCGCCGTCGGCTTCATCTTGAATAGGCTCGGGTCGTTCAGCCAGACCGACAGCCCCCCGAACACAACGAGCATCCCCGCGACAACGATCTGCAGCCGCGTCAGCCGGCCCGTCAGATACCACAGCGCGCCGGTCGCGATCAGGAAGACCGGAATGAACCCCGCCGTCACGGCGAGAAAGCCCGAGTATTCGGTCCCGCCGATCAGGAAGGTGTCGTTCCTGTAGACCAGATAGACGATCAGGAACGCGAGGATCGGGCCGAATTCCAGCACCGCCTTGAGCGTCGGGTTCACCGGCCCTGTCGTCATCGCGCGCCCGGCCGCGCTCAGGCCAGCGCGGCGCGGATGCGTTCGGCCTGCGCCTTCAGCACATCCATGTCCGCCATCTTCCCCGGCGGGCGCAGCGCGACGCCCTCGTGCCGCGGCAGGACGTGGACATGCAGGTGGAACACTTCCTGCCCGCCCACGGCCTCGTTGAACTGCTGCAGCGTCACGCCGCCCGCGTCGAAGGCCTTCATGACCGCATGGCTCATGATCTGGACCGTCTTCATCACCGCCGCCAGTTGCGCGGGCGTGGCGTCGAGCACGTTGCGGCAGGGCGTCTTCGGGATGACAAGGCAATGCCCGTCCGCGCGCGGCATGATGTCCATGAAGGCGTAGGTGTCGTCATCCTCGTAGAGACGGAACGACGGAATCTCGCCCCGCAGAATCTTCGCGAAGATGTTGTCGGGGTCGTAGGCGGCGGTCATCGGCACTCTCCCATCGCGGATGTGTCCCTGTTCTATCCGGCCCGCCCGCCCGGTCAAGCCGACCGCGCGCGGCCCGGGGGCCTGAGCGCATTGTCGCAGGGTCCAGCGACCCGTCACGCGCCAAAGGCCTGTTTTACATGCAGTTTCGTGAATGTTGCCCCCGCAGGCTGCGGCCATCTGTCATGATGCAGATCAAGTTCTGCGTTGAAGAGCCCGTTTCGACCTTCTAGAACCGGGACAATCCAAGCGCCGGGTCAGCCACCCGTGCGCCGTATTCTAGCAGGAGGCACATAATGGCAGATGCAGCCATTCACGGCCACGAGCATGAGGATACCCGCGGGTTCTTCACCCGCTGGTTCATGTCGACGAACCACAAGGACATCGGGATTCTCTACCTGATCACCTCGGCCATCGTCGGCTTCATCGCAGTGGCGTTCACCGTCTACATGCGTCTGGAACTGATGGAACCGGGCGTTCAGTACATGTGCCTCGAAGGCGCGCGCATGTTCGCCGACGCATCGGCCGAATGCACGCCCAACGGACACCTCTGGAACGTCCTGATCACCGGCCACGGCATCCTGATGATGTTCTTCGTGGTGATTCCGGCGCTGTTCGGGGGCTTTGGCAACTACTTCATGCCGCTCCAGATCGGCGCGCCGGACATGGCCTTCCCGCGGCTCAACAACCTCAGCTACTGGCTCTATGTCGCGGGTACGGCACTTGCCGTGGCGTCTATTCTTGCGCCGGGCGGCAACGACCAGATGGGTTCGGGCGTGGGCTGGGTGCTTTACCCGCCGCTCTCGACCAACGAAGGCGGCATGTCGATGGACCTCGCGATCTTCGCGGTGCACGTCTCGGGCGCCTCGTCGATCCTGGGTGCGATCAACATGATCACCACCTTCCTGAACATGCGTGCCCCGGGCATGACGCTGTTCAAGGTGCCGCTGTTCTCGTGGTCGATCTTCGTGACCGCGTGGCTCATCCTGCTGGCGCTTCCGGTTCTGGCCGGCGCGATCACCATGCTGCTGATGGACCGCAACTTCGGCTTCACCTTCTTCGACCCCGCAGGCGGCGGCGACCCGGTGCTCTACCAGCACATCCTGTGGTTCTTCGGCC
>CAZNMV010000258.1:0-5207 GCA_964573835.1 uncultured Aestuariivita sp.
AAAGGGCTTCATCATGATCGGGGATGAAACCGACGGCACGGTGATCCCGCAGGATCTGGGCCTTGACTGGGCGATCTCGAAGAAAAAAGCCGACTATATCGGCAAGCGCGGTCAGGAGCGCGCGCACATGACCGACCCGGGCCGCTGGAAGCTGGTCGGGCTTGAAACCGTCGACGGATCGGTCCTGCCGGACGGGGCCTATGCGGTGGGCGAGGGCGTGAACGCCAACGGCCAGCGCGTCACCATCGGACGGGTGACGTCCACCTATTTCTCGCCCACGCTGGGGCGCGGCATCGCCATGGGCCTTGTGAAACACGGGCCCGACCGCATGGGCGAGGTGATCGACTTCCCCGGCACCGACGGCAAGACCTACCGCGCGAAGATCGTCGACCCTGTCTTCTACGACAAGGAAGGAGCCAAGCAGAATGTCTGATCCCGTCTCTGCCCTGAACCGCGCGGCCTTCACCGGCATTGCCGAGATCAGCGAGATCGGCCTGCAGGGCATGATCACGCTGCGCGGCGATCTTGCTTCTGCCGTCGTGAAAAAGGCCGCGACCGGCGCTGCAGGCACCGACATGCCCGGCCCCGGGGCCGCGAAGATCAAGGGCGATCACGGCCTGTGCTGGATGTCGCCGGACGAAGTGCTGGTGCTCTGCCCCTACGACAAGGTCGCCGCGACCGTCGCCCGGCTCGAGAAGGCTTTGGCCGGCGAACACGCGCTGGTGGTCAACGTCTCGGACGCGCGGGCATCCTTCTGCGTCTCGGGCCCGAAGGCGCGCGACGTCATGGCCAAGCTCGCCCCCGTCGATCTTGCCCCGCAGGCGTTCCTGCCCGGCATGTTCCGCCGCTCGAAACTCGCCCAGGTGCCCGCTGCCTTCTGGATGACCGACAACGGGACCTTCCGGATCGTCTGTTTCCGGTCGGTCGCGCAATATGTCTTCGACCTGCTCAAGGTCGCGGCGCAGGAGGGGTCCGAGGTTGGCGTGTTCTGACGCCGCCCTTGACCTTCCCAAGGCACCGCCGCATGTAAAGACCCAGTCAAGACCTCAACAATAAGCGGGGGGCCCCAAATGGCTTTCGAACTTCCTGATCTTCCCTATGCCCATGACGCGCTTGCCTCTAAGGGCATGTCGAAGGAAACGCTCGAGTATCACCATGACCTGCACCACAAGGCCTATGTGGACAATGGCAACAAGCTGATCGCGGGGACCGAGTGGGACGGCAAGACGATGGAAGAGATCATCGTCGGCACCTACAACAAGACCGCCGTGGCGCAGAACGGCATCTTCAACAACATCAGCCAGCTGTGGAACCACAACCAGTTCTGGGAAATGATGACGCCCGCCGCCAGCGCGATGCCGGGTGAACTGGAAAAGGCGCTGACCGAAAGCTTCGGGTCGGTCCAGAAGTTCAAGGACGACTTCGCCGCCGCGGGCGCGGGCCAGTTCGGGTCGGGCTGGTGCTGGCTAGTGAAGGACACCGACGGCAGCCTCAAGGTCACCAAGACCGAAAACGGCGTGAACCCGCTCTGCTTCGGCCAGACAGCGCTTCTCGGCTGCGATGTGTGGGAACATTCCTACTACATCGACTTCCGCAACAAGCGGCCTGCCTATCTCACGAACTTCCTCGACACCCTCGTGAACTGGGAAAACGTCGCCAGCCGCATGTGACCGGCCACGACATCCGACGGACAAAGCCCGTGCCATAGCGCGGGCTTTATCTTTTGCGCCGGTCGGTCGTCACATCCGCGCGGCGAGGCTTTCGACCGCGTCCTCGACCGTCGGCAGCACCGTGATCAGCCTGCGCAGCGACGCATCGGCGAAGCCCTGCGCGATCACATGGTCGATCAGTGCCAGAAGCGGGTCCCAATAGCCTTGGGTGTTCAGAAGCACGATGGGCTTGTCGTGCAGGCCCAGCTGCGCCCAGGTCAGCACCTCGAAGAACTCGTCAAGCGACCCGGCCCCGCCCGGCAGCACCACGACCGCATGGGCGTTCATGAACATGACCTTCTTGCGTTCATGCATCGTCTCGGTCACGACATAGGCCGTCAGGTCCGCCTTGCCGACTTCGCGCCGCACGAGGTGTTCGGGAATGACGCCGAACGTGTCGCCGCCCGCGCCCTGCGCGGCGCGCGCCACGATCCCCATGAGGCCCACATCCCCCGCACCGTAAACGAGTTGCCAGCCTGCGCGCGCGATGGCGGTGCCGAGCGCTTCGGCCGCCTGCGCATAGGCCGGGATTGCACCGCTGCGCGATCCGCAATACACACAGACGGATTTGGCGGCCATAGGGCGTCCTTTCGGGGTTGGGGCGACGACTTTCGACCCTGATAGCCTGACGGGGCGGGCCGCTCAACCATCAGGGCCGGGAAGAACACGGATGGTAGCGAAGCAGGGTTTCTTGGGCCTGTCCCCGGCGGTCGGCGCGGCCGCGCTGGGGGCCGTGGCCGCTGTGATCGCGGGCGTGTTCTACACCACCGGCATGCTGGGCCCGCGTGATGCGGCCCCGGCCCCGCAGGCCGCGGCCCTGCCGCAGGCTGAGGCCCCGGCAGCCACGACCCCCGCACCCGTGACCGAAGCCCCCGCAGGGACGGCCGCCACCGAAACGCAGCCCGAAACGCCCCCCGCCGAGGCGCAGCCCGAAGCGCCGGTCGCAGAAACGATTGCCGAAGCGCCGACCGAAGAGGCGCAGCCCGAAACCCCTCTCGATCAGCCCGCCGCCGCGCCGCAGGAGACTGCCGCCGCTGCAGACCCCGAACCCGCCGCGCAGGTCCCCGCGCCGCAGGCCGAGGCCGCCCCGCTGTCTGCGCCCCGCTTCGACGTGGTGCGCGCCGCGCCTGACGGCGTGATCGTCATCGCCGGGCAAAGCGCGCCGGGCAGCCTGGTGACTGTGCTGCTCGACGGGTCAGATCTCGACAGCGTTTCCGCCGATGCGGGGGGTGAGTTCGTCGCGATCCTCGCCCTGACGCCCAGCGACCGGGCACGGGTGTTGACGCTGCGCGCCACTCTGGGCGACCAGACGGCCCTGTCGGTGGAGGAAATCATCCTGGCCCCCGCGCCGGTGACCGTCGCCGAACCCGCCCCGCAGGAGGACAGCCCGGCCGATACGGTCACCGCCGAGGCCGTACCGGAAGCGCCCGCCCCGAATGCGCCCGAACCGACCGCGACCGAGGCAATCCCGGCCACCAGCCTGGCCGCCACCCTCGCCGCCGACCCCGCGCCCCAAGCCGAAACCGCCCCTGCCGCGCCCACTGCATCCGCCGCGCCCACTGCCGCCGCCGCGCCCACTGCCGCCGCCGCGCCCACCGCCATCGCCGTCCTGCGCGCGGATGCGCAGGGCGTGGAATTGCTGCAGCCCGCCACACCCGCGCCCGATGTCGCGCCCGCGCAGATCCTGCTCGACACGATCGGCTATGATGCCGATGGGGCGGTCCTGCTGTCGGGACGCGCCGACGCGCTTGCCGCGATCCGCGTCTATCTCGACAACCGCTCGGTCGTCGATCTGGCCGCGGGCGAGGACGGGCGCTGGCGCGCAAACCTGGTGGATGTGATGCCGGGGGTCTATACCTTGCGCCTCGATGCGCTGGGCGCGGACGGGGCCGTGATCTCGCGTCTCGAGACGCCCTTCCTGCGCGAGGCGCCCGAGGTGTTGGCCGCTGCAGAAGCGGCTGCCGACGCACCGCCGCCCGCGCCGCCCGTCCGGCAGCTGACGGTGCAGGCGGGTGATACGCTCTGGGCGATCTCGCGCGACCGCTACGGCGACGGAATGCTTTTCGTACGCGTCTTCGAGGCCAACCGCGGCGCGATCCGGGACCCCGACCTGATCTATCCCGGTCAGGTCTTCACCATCCCGGACTGACACCAGGACCGACATGACCGACATCATCGCGCAGGACGAACGCCGCTCCGGCTGGCGCACGATCCGCAAGGTCACCCCCTATCTCTGGCCGCCGGGCGAGACCGGTGTGAAGGCGCGCGTGCTGGCCGCGATCGGCTTCCTGCTGCTGTCGAAGATCGTCGCGGTGGGCATACCCATCATCTACAAATATGCGGTCGATGCGCTGTCGGGCGACGGCGTGCCCGATCTCGTGCTGGGGGCGGTGGGCCTGACCGTGGCCTATGGCATGGCGCGGCTTCTGAACGTGGGCTTCCAGCAGCTGCGCGACGCGGCCTTTGCCGCGGTGGGCCAGCGCGCGCTGCGCGCGCTCGCCATCGAAACCTTCCGCCACATCCATCGCCTGTCGATGCGCTATCACGTGACGCGCAAGACGGGTGGCCTGTCACGCATCATCGAGCGCGGGGTCAAGGGCGTCGATTTCCTGCTGCGGTTCCTTCTGTTCTCGATCGGCCCGCTGGTGCTCGAACTCGTGATGATCGCGGCGATCCTGACGGTGCTTTTCGACGCCTGGTATCTCCTGATCGTCACGGTCACCATCGCGCTTTACGTCTGGTTCACCTTCGCGGTCACCGAATGGCGCGTGAAGCTGCGCCGCGAGATGAATACCCAGGACACCGACGCCAATCAGAAGGCGATCGACAGCCTGCTGAATTTCGAGACGGTCAAGTATTTCGGCGCCGAGGAACGCGAGGCGCTGCGCTATGACGGTGCCATGGCCGCTTATGCGCGCGCCTCGCTCAAGACCGCCTATTCGCTGGCCTTCCTGAATTTCGGCCAGTCGCTCTTGATCACCGCCGGTCTGGTCGGCGTGATGGTGCTCGCCGCCATCGGCGTGCAGGAGGGCCGGCTGACCGTGGGCGATTTCGTGATGGTGAACGCCTACATGATCCAGATCACCATCCCGCTGAACTTCCTCGGCACCGTCTACCGCGAAATCCGTCAGAGCCTCGTCGATATGGGCGAGATGTTCGATCTTCTCGAACAGCCCGCCGAAGTGACCGACAGGCCGGGCGCGCAGCCCCTGCGCGTCGCGGGTGGGCGCGTGGCGCTGGAAGGCGTGCGCTTCGGCTATGACCCCGCGCGCGAGATCCTCAAGGGCGTCGATCTGGTGGCCGAACCGGGCCGGATGGTGGCCATCGTCGGCGCCACCGGGTCGGGCAAGTCGACCATCGGGCGGCTTCTGTTCCGCTTCTACGACGTGACCGCGGGGCGGCTCACCATCGACGGTCAGGACATACGCGACGTCACGCAGGACAGCCTGCACGCCGCCATCGGCGTGGTGCCGCAGGACACGGTCCTCTTCAACGACA
>CAZNMV010000259.1:0-5177 GCA_964573835.1 uncultured Aestuariivita sp.
CGAACGAGATCCTGCGCGCCTGCGTGCATTGCGGGTTCTGCACGGCGACCTGCCCGACCTATCAGGTGCTGGGCGATGAGCTCGACAGCCCGCGGGGCCGCATCTACCTCATCAAGGACATGCTCGAGAACGAACGTGTGCCCGATGCCAAGACGGTCAAGCATATCGACCGCTGCCTGTCGTGCCTTGCCTGCATGACGACCTGCCCGTCGGGTGTGCATTACATGCACTTGGTCGATCATGCGCGGGAGTATATCGAAAACCGCTACAAGCGGCCGCTGAGCGAACGTGTCTTGCGCTGGACGCTGGCGCGCATCCTGCCCTATCCGATGCGCTTCCGCGTGGCGCTTCTGGCGGCGAAGATCGGGCGGCCCTTTGCGCGTCTGGTGCCGGATGCGCGGCTGCGCGCCATGCTCGAGATGGCGCCGAAGACCATCCCCCCGGTCAGCCGCAACGACGATCCGCAGACCTTTGCGCCGCAAGCCGCGAAGAAGATGCGCGTCGCGCTGATGACCGGCTGCGCGCAGCGCGCGCTGAATACCGACATCAACGATGCCACCATCCGCCTGCTGACGCGGCTGGGGGCCGAGGTGGTGGTGGCCGAAGGTGCGGGCTGCTGCGGGGCGCTGACCCATCACATGGGCAAGACGCAGGAAAGCCACGGCGCCGCGGCGAAGAACATCCGCGCCTGGGCGGCCGAGATGGATGGCAAGGGACTGGACGCCATCGTTATCAACACCTCCGGCTGCGGGACCACGGTCAAGGATTACGGCCACATGTTCCGCACCGATCCGCTGGCCGCGGACGCTGCCCGCGTCAGCGCCATCGCCATGGATGTGAGCGAGGTTCTCATGAAGCTCGACCTGCCCGAGGGCGCGCCGAAGGACATGAAAGTCGCCTATCACGCGGCCTGTTCGCTTCAGCATGGGCAGAAGATCAAGACCTATCCCAAGGACCTTCTGAAGCGCGCGGGCTTCACGGTGGTGGAACCTGCCGACAGCCATCTGTGCTGCGGATCGGCGGGCACCTACAACCTGATGCAGCCCGCGATCTCGAAGGACCTGAAGGCGCGCAAGGTCCGCACGCTGGAAGCCAAGAACCCTGACGTGATCGCCGCGGGCAACATCGGCTGCATGATGCAGATCGGGTCGGGGACGGAGGTGCCCATCGTTCATACCGTCGAACTCCTCGACTGGGCAACGGGCGGGCCGCAGCCGCCTGCGTTCACCGCCGGAGGGACGCGCGAACCGGCTGTTCCGATTCTGCGGTAGGGCGGACTTATTTCTGCCCAAAGCCCGTGCTAAGGCTGGGTGAGGACAGGAAAGGGCATGGCATGCTGCGGCTGGCGGTCACGATCATTCTTGCGCTGGCGGCGGGCACTGCCGGGGCGCAGGACACGCGGCTGCAAAGCCTCGACACGCTGGGCGCGGGCCGCGACTGGGCCGGGGTGGGTCGCATCGACATCGACGGCAAGGGCTTTTGCACCGGCGCGCTGATCGCGCCCGATCTGGTGCTGACGGCGGCGCATTGCCTGTTCGACAAGGATGGCGGACGGATCGCGCCCGAGCGGATCGAATTCCGCGCCGGCTGGCGCAACGGCCGGGCCGAGGCCTATCGGCAGGTGCGCCGCGCCGTGGCGCATCCGTCCTTCACCTTCGGCGGCGAAAAGGCCGCCGAGCGGGTGCGCAACGATCTGGCGCTTCTGGAACTGGCCCAGCCGATCCGGGGCACCGCCGTGCAGCCCTTCGAAACCGGGCTGCGCCCGCGTCAGGGCGACCGGGTGGGCGTCGTGTCCTATGCGCATGACCGGGCCGAGGCCCCGTCGCTTCAGGAAGCCTGCGCCGTGATGGCGCGGCAGGACGGCATTCTGGTCATGTCCTGCCAGATCGGCTTCGGGTCGTCGGGATCGCCGGTCTTTTCCTTCGACACGGGCCGCCCGCAGATCGTGTCGGTCGTGTCGGCCATGGCGCAGGTGAACGGGGAGCCAGTCTCGCTCGGCACCGCGTTGGCCGACCCGCTGGCGGACCTGCGCGCGCAACTCGCCGCAGGCGGCGGTCAGGCCCCCGTCGCGGGCGCGCGCATCACGGTGGGTGGCGCCCAGCGCGACACCGGCGCCAAGTTCGTGCGCCCGGGCGGGCCTTGATTCCGCGCACGCGCTTTCCCATCTGAGATATGTCGGGTCGCCGGTTCCGGGGCCCGCCGATCACCTGCCCGTCCCGTTGGGAGGGCGCTTGTCACATCGCTCAGAGAGATGAGGATAACGACGATGAGAACGCTTGATTTCAGCCCGCTTTACCGGGCAACCGTCGGCTTTGACCAGATTGCCGACCTGATGGACCGGGTCCTGACCAATGACGTGGGCCAGTCCACCTACCCCCCCTACAACATTGAAAAGACCGATGCCGACACCTACCGCATCTCGGTCGCCGTCGCCGGCTTCTCGGAGGCCGAGCTGGGCGTCGAGGTCCGCGAGAACAGCCTCGTGATCTCGGGCCGCAAGGCGGAAGAGAATGCAGGCCGTGCCTATCTGCACCGCGGCATCGCCACCCGCGCGTTCGAGCGCAAGTTCCAGCTGGCCGATCATGTCCGCGTCACCGGCGCGCTGCACGAGAACGGCATGCTGCATGTCGATCTGAAGCGCGAAGTGCCCGAGACGCTGAAACCGCGCCGGATCGAGATCGCGGGCAGCGCGAAGGCCATCGAAGGCAAGGTCAACTGATCCGGCGCTGACCGGACCGGACAACCGTTTCCCTCGGTTTCCGCGGGGCCCGGACCGGAAGGTCCGGGCCTTTCCGCATCAGGGCCGCCGCGCGGTCAGCAGGGCTGCGTCCTGCGGCCCGCCGATCAGCAGCAGCGCGCCGGTGTCGTCGATGTCGAACCGCGTCACGGCGGCCAGCGCGTCGAAGACCCTGCGTTCCTGAGTCATCAGCGCCTCGGGGCAGGCCATCATCGTGGCGCCCATCTGCGAGAAGGTCAGCCCCTCGCCGGTCAGGGCATAGCCGCCCATCATCCGGTTGCAGCCACCGCTGCCCGACACGCGGCCATCGGTGCCGAACATCAGCGTGATGTTGGAATTGTCGATGATGCCGCTGCCCGCCACATCCTCGATGCGCCATTCGGGGCCTGTGAGGAGGCGGGCCGGGTCACCGCCGCAGCCGGTCAGGTCGCGCCCGTCCAGCGTCAGCGTCGCGCCATGCGGATGCGGCATGCCGGTGGCGATGTCGCGGCAGATCGCGGCGTCAAGCGTGAGGCGCGCACCGATGCCCGGCATGTCGAAGACGTAGCCGCCAATGACCGCGATCGCCTTGGGCCGCGCGGTGCTGCGGGTGATGGCGCCGTAATCGGCGGTGATGTCGGCCCTGTCCGCACCAAGGGTCACCGACCAGCCCGGTTCGGTCTCGCCCGCGTGGTACGGCGCGGCGTCGGGTGGCACCAGCTTGAAACATTCGGGCAATTCGGCCCCACCGAGTGTGACCAGCGCGCTGTCGCCCTGCGTCCAGATGCCGGTGCTGTCATCGCCCTCGGCCAGATACCGCGCGCCCGAGGCCGCATCGACCTGCGTCAGCGGCAGGTCTCGGCGGTCGGCGCGCAGGGTCAGCCGGTCATCCAGGAGGCCCACCGACAGGCGCGTGCCCCCGCAGTCGTAGTCCGTCGCGAAGGCCAGCGCGCGGTAAGGCGAAAGGACCAGATCGCCCAGATCGACCGGCGCGCCGCCGACGGGCACCGCCACGCCCTCGATCAGCCAACGCGTCTTCCCACCCACCCGGATCGCAGCGTCGAGCAGCCCGGCCAGTTCAGTCACCTCGGTCAGTGCGAAGGACAACGGCACCTGCCGCCCTTCGGACGCGATCGCTGCCCGCGCCAGAACCGTCCCGAATTCGCCCTGCAGGACGACCACGGCCTCGGCGTCGGGCGGCAGGGCGATCCGGGCGAGGTAGGTCAGGGTTCCCGTGATCTCGCGCGGGGGGTCGGCTTGCGCGGCCCCGCCCGCGGCAAGCGCCGCAACCAAGAGGGCGGGTGGGGTGATCCGGGGCATGGGCCGATCCTCCTGCTGGACGGGTCAAATATAGGTGCTGGATGCGTGTCAGGGGAACAGGCTGCCGCGTCATCGGCGGGTTTCGCACGCCGGACTTTACGGACCGCTCGGTAAGCGATATAAGACACCATCATGACACAGTCATCCGACACCCCGAGCCGACTGATCCACGCCGCCACACGCCAATTCGCGGCGCGCGGCTATGCGGGCGCGTCGATTGCATCGGTCGCGCAGGAACTTGGCCTGACCAAACAGGCGCTGCTGCATCATTTCGGCACGAAGGACAGGCTGTACGAAGCCGTGCTCGACGGGCTGGCCGACCGCATCATGGCGGCGATCGGCGATACGGACGATGTCGTGAAGGCGTTCGAGCGCTTCCTCGACCATGCGGGCGCCCACCCCGACGACGCCGCGCTGATCGCGCGCGAACTTCTCGACCAAGACGCCCGGGCCGAGACCGGGCGGCAATGGTTCCTCATTCCGTTTCTGAACCGCCTCACGGCGCTCGCCCGCGGGACGCGCCCGGATTTCACCGATGCCGAGGCGCTGGCGGAAGTCTATGCCCATCTGGGCGGGCTGCTCACCTATGTGGTGTCGGGGCCGACGCTGCGCGGGGTCTATGGCAAGAAGGCGCTGCGCGAGCTTGACGCGGCACTGCGCAAGGTCCTGCGCAAGCAGGCCAAGCGCCGTTTTCTTGCAAAGAAAACAGGCCGGAAAGTTTGAAACTTTCCGGCCTCCGGATCACACGCCGAGGCAGACGTATTTCATCTCGAGATAATCCTCGATCCCGTGATGGCTGCCTTCGCGGCCCAGCCCCGACTGCTTGACGCCGCCAAAGGGCGCCACTTCGGTCGAGATGATGCCCGTGTTCACGCCGACGATCCCGTATTCCAGCGCTTCGGCCACCTTGTAGACGCGGCTGAGATCCTTTGCGTAGAAATAGGCGGCCAGCCCGAAGATCGTGTCGTTGGCCATCGCGATGACCTCGTCCACGTCGTCGAACCTGAAGAGCGGCGCAAGGGGCCCGAAGGTTTCCTCCTTGGCGACCTTCATGTCCTGCGTCACGCCGGTCACGACGGTCGGCTGGAAGAAGTTGCCCCCCAGCGGATGCGCCGCACCCCCGGTCAGGACCTCGCCGCCC
>CAZNMV010000260.1:0-5177 GCA_964573835.1 uncultured Aestuariivita sp.
CGCGACACCATGGTCTGGCGCCTCGAGCGCGAGGGCCATGAAATCAAATACGGTGCCAAGCTGACGGTGCGCAAAGGTCAGGCCGCCGTCTTCGTGCATGAAGGCCAGCTGGCCGACGTGTTCATGCCCGGTCTCTACATGCTCGAGACCAACAACATGCCGATCATGACCTCGCTGCAGCATTGGGATCATGGCTTCCGGTCGCCCTTCAAGTCGGAAATCTATTTCGTCAACACGACGCGGTTCGGCGACCTGAAATGGGGCACCAAGAACCCGGTGATCTGCCGCGATCCCGAATTCGGGCCGGTGCGCCTGCGCGCCTTCGGGACCTATTCGGTGCGCGTCGCCGACCCCGCGAAGTTCCTGCGCGAAATCGTCGGCACCGACGGCGAATTCACCATGGACGAGATCAGCTTCCAGATCCGCAACATCATCGTGCAGGAATTTTCGCGCACGATCGCGCGGGCGGGTATCCCCGTGCTCGACATGGCAGCCAACACGCGCGAACTGGGCCAGCTTGTGGCGCGCGACATCGCGCCGACGCTGGCCGAATACGGCCTCTCCATCCCCGAGCTTTACGTCGAGAACATCTCGCTGCCCCCCGTGGTGGAAGAGGTGCTGGACAAGCGGACCTCGATGGGGGTCGTGGGCAACCTCAGCCAGTACATGCAGTTTCAGGCGGCCGAGGCGCTGGGCCGCGACGGTGCAGGCGCAGCGGCAATTCAGGCCGGTCTGGGCGCGGGACTGGGCATGCAGATCGGCCAGCAGGCGGCAGCGCAGACGGGTCCGTGGGGCGCGCGCCCCGCGATCGAAGCCGCGCCCGCCCCTGCCGCCATCGCCCCCCCGCCGCCGCCGGTCGAGCATGTCTGGCACATCGCCGAGAACGGCCAGACCCACGGCCCCTATTCCAAGGCGCGCATGGGCCGCATGGTCACCGAAGGGGGCCTGACGCGGGACACCTTTGTCTGGACCGCCGGGCAGGACGGCTGGAAGAAGGCCGAGGATGTCGCCGAACTCGCCCAGCTCTTCACCGTGCTGCCGCCGCCCCCGCCGGGGGCGTGATCGCAGCCCATGACCCGGCGGCGCGCCACGATCCTGTCGCACTGGGCGGCCTTCCTGCTCTTGATCCTGCTGGTGGCGGGCGGGCCTTTGCCCGTGCTGGCCTGGGGCTATGTCGCGGCCTCGGCCCTCATGTGCGCGCTGGCGGTCGTCTTCGGGCTGCTCAACGGCCCGGGGCCAAAGCTCGACGGCGGGATGCGGATCCTTCACCCGTGGCAGTCGCGTGCGATGTATCTGGTTCTGGGGGTGACGGGGCTGGCCACGCTCGCGCATCTTCTGGGGCGCTGGCCGTTTGATTTGCGCCTCGAACAGCTGTGGTTCGTGGCGCTGTCGCTGTCCTCGCTCCATGCGGTGTTCCACCTCTGGCGGCACACCGCGCTGGGTGACGGCGCACTCCGCCGGATCACGCCACGCGCGCTCCACGGCATTCTCTGACCCCTCAGCGCGGCAGCAACCCCGCCTCGCGGACCGCCGCGACATTGGCGCGGCTGACGGGGATGTCGGGGCCTGTCGACATGGTCAGAACCGCCCCGTCGCCCCGCCGCGCCGCGCCGCGCACCTGATCGAGTGCCACCCAATGCGACCGGTGCACCTGCAGACCGGCCGTGCCGCGCGTCTCGCGCACTGCGTCGGCAAGGCGCATCAGCACCATTTCCTCGCCCCGCAGGGTGCGGATGCGGACATAATGATCCTCCACCGACAGCGACACGAGCGGTCCGCGCTTGGCCAGTGGCAGGCGTTCCAGCAGATCGGGCGGGGTAGCCTCGGGGCTTTCGGGTTCGGCATAGGCCACCTGGAAGATGACCGAGATCACCACCGAAATCGCGCAGATATTGCCCGCAAGCACCAGCGCCCCGGTCCCGACCGGCCAGTGGCCCAGCGCGAAGGCGTTCAGACCGAAGACCAGCGGCACGACGCCCAGCGACGTCAGCCCGCCCGCGATCGCGATGCGCCGGGCAAGACCGCCCGAGGCGACTGTGTTCGCGCCATAGCCGATGGAATACGAGGCGATCACGATCACCGACCAATACCCCAGACGCGGCAGCGCGCGCATCACCTCGCCCGTTCCGAACGGCGCCATGATCGTCAGAATCAGCGCGGCCCCCGCCAGCGCACAAAGACGCGCGGGATGACCCATGTGCAGCCGCCATTCACGTAGCGCGAGTTGCGCCGATCCGGTATTCACGTAGGCGTTCCGTCCTGTGGCCATGCACGGTGGCGCCGCAGCGCGCCCCGCGTCCAAAGATAGGGAAACTCACCCGGATCTCAAAGGAAAGGACAGTTTCCCGTGACACTCGACCCGCTTCTCGCCGCCACGACCGAAATCCGACTGCATGTGGCCTTCGCGCTTGTGGCGCTGATCTTCGGCCCCATCGCCATCTTCCGCCGCCGCCGCGACCGGGTGCACAAGGTGCTCGGCTATACCGGGGTCGCGGGCATGGCGGGGCTTGCCGGAACCGGGCTGATGATCGAAAGCGATTTTCCCTTGGTGGGATCATACGGGCCGATCCATCTTCTGTCGCTCTACGCACTCTGGAGCCTGGCCGCAGGCGTCTACTGGGCGTGGCGGCGCAAATTCGGACGGCACGAAGCCTACATGAAAACGCTGTGGTTCACGGCGATCGGCGTGACAGGGCTGCTGACGCTTCTGCCCGGGCGGGTGATGAACCGCGTGATCTTCGGCGAGGCGGCACAGGAGGGCTTCACGCTGATAGCCGTCGGGGCGGCGGGCCTGTTCCTTCTCTGGCTCTGGCAGCGCAAACCGGCGCGCCGCGGAGGCCGCGCCTGAGCCGCGCCCTTGCGCGCAACGGCCGGACTTGCCATCCTGTGCGCGACCGACAGCCTCCATCCCAGTCCCGCGCCCTTCATGACCGAGACGACCCAGCCCGCGCCCCTCGAGGAGCACCGCTTTCCCTGCGAACAATGCGGGGCGGATTACCGGTTTGATCCGGCTGCGGGCGCGCTGGTCTGCGACCATTGCGGGCATACGCGGTCGGTGGCCGCAACATCCGCCCGGGCCGCGCTGCGCGAGCTTGACTTCGACGCAGGCCTCGCCCAGCGCCTGCCCGAGGCCGAGATGGAGGAAACGCGCGTCCTCTCCTGCCCCAATTGCGGGGCGCAGGTGGAATTCGACCCCACGCTGCACGCCAAGGAATGCCCCTTCTGCGCAACACCCGTCGTCACCGACACCGGCACGCACCGCCACATCAAGCCGCGCGGCGTGCTGCCCTTCGCGCTGGACGAAGCTGCGGCGCGGCAGGCGATGACCGACTGGCTGGGCAGCCTGTGGTTCGCGCCGAACGGGTTGCAGGAATACGCGCGCAAGGGGCGCAGGATGCAGGGCATCTATGTCCCCTACTGGACCTTCGACGCCGACACCAAATCGGCCTATTCGGGCGAACGCGGCACGGTCTATTATGAAACCCATACCGTCATGCGCAACGGCAAGGCCGAACGCGTGCAGGTCGCGAAGATCCGCTGGCGCCGGGTGCAGGGACGGGTGGCGCGGTTCTTCGACGACGTGCTGGTGCTGGCCTCGACCAGCCTGCCCAAGACCTATACCGACAACCTCGAACCCTGGGATCTGCCGGCACTTGTCCCCTACAGCCCGCAATACCTCGCCGGGTTCCGGGCGGAAGGCTATGCGGTGGACCTTGGGCAGGGCTATGAAGAGGCGCGGCAGAAGATGGCGCGCCAGATCGATCGCGACGTGCGCTTCGACATCGGCGGCGACCAGCAGCGCGTGCACGCGGTCGACACCGACATCCGCGACGTCACCTTCAAGCATATCTTGCTGCCCGTCTGGCTCGCCGCCTACAAGTATCGAGGCCAGACCTACCGCTTCGTCGTCAACGGACGCACCGGGCGGGTGCAGGGGGAACGCCCCTGGTCGGCGATCAAGATCGCGATTGCCGTCGTGCTCGGCCTGATCGTGGCTGTGGGGATCGGATACCTCGCCGCCGAGACCCAATAGCCCGCAGGGCGGACCCACACCCCGGGAGACAAGATGACCCAAAGCCACGACATCCTGCGCGATCTTTTCGCCGCGCGCTATTCCTGCCGCGCCTTCCGGCCCGACCCGGTCGCCCGCGCCGACATCGCGGCCATCGTCGATGTGGCGCGGCGCAGCCCGTCGTGGTGCAACGCCCAGCCCTGGCAGGTCGTCATCACCTCGGGCATTGAGACCGACCGCTTCCGCCACGCCCTGCGCGCGCAGGCCGAGGCGGGCGGCCACGCCCCCGACCTGCCTTTCCCGAAAGGCTATTCCGGCGTCTACAAGGACCGCCGCAGCACCTGCGGCTGGCAGCTTTACGGCGCGGTGGGCATCGAAAAGGGCGACCGCGCGGGATCGGCGGCGCAGATGATGCGCAACTTCGATCTGTTCGGCGCGCCCCATGTCGCCATCGTGACCAGCCCCGCAGACCTCGGCCCTTACGGCGCGCTCGATTGCGGGGCCTTTGTCACCGCTTTCTGCATTGCCGCGCAAAGCCTTGGGGTGGCCACCATCCCGCAGGCGGCCATCGCGTCCTTCGCGCCCTTCGTGCACGACCATTTCGGCATCGGCGAGGACCGCCTTGTCCTCTGCGCCATATCCTTCGGCTATGCCGACGAAAGCCACCCGGCCAACGCGTTCCGCACCGACCGCGCGGGCGTGGACGAGATCGTCGACTGGCGGGAATGACCAGCCCCACGATCCTTTGTTCGGGCGAGGCGGTGATCGACCTGATCCCCGAAGGCGATCTTCTGCGCCCTGTTCCGGGGGGTGCCGCCTTCAACGCGGCGCGGGCGGCGGCCCGTCTCGGGGCGGCAGCGGGGTTCTTCGGGGCGCTGTCGCGCGACGGGTTCGGCGCGAAACTCGCGGCAGCGGCGATGGCAGACGGGGTGGACCTGTCGCTTGCGCTGCGGGTGGATGCGCCCACGCCGCTCTCGCTGGCCGATCTTTCGGATGGCGATGCGCGCTACACGATCCACGATGCAGGCTGCGCCGGGCACGAGGTGACGCGCGACCGTCTGCCCGCCCTGCCCGGGTCGGTGCGCGCGCTCTTGGTGGGCGGGTTTTCCCTGATCGCCCCGCCCGAGGCGGATGCGTTCGAGGCTCTGGCGCTTGGCCGTCCCCC
>CAZNMV010000261.1:0-5162 GCA_964573835.1 uncultured Aestuariivita sp.
GCGCGCAGACCTTCGCGCGCCCCGGCCAGATCGGCGCGGGCATGGCGCGCGGTTTCCTCGCGCGCTGCGGCGTCGGAGAGCTGCGCATCAAGCCGGGCCGACATCGCCGCATGCGCGAGCCGCGCGCGCAGCGACCGCCGCCCGGCGACCGAGGCGAGCGCGGCGTCGGCCTGCCCGTCCCACCAGAGACGGATCGCCTGTTCGGTCGCCCGCCCCGACCACGCACCCATCAGCGACAGCCGCCACAGCTTCCACAGGATGATCGCCAGCGTCACGACGCTGAGCGCCGCGATCACCCACATTGCGGGTCCGCCGCGGTCGATGAAGGCAAGCGGTCCTTCAGGCATCATGGGCGGGCTCCTTCGTCCCAAAGGGCGGCGACGATTGCGTCCAGCCCATCCGTCAGCGCCGCAGGCCCCGGTTGCAGGATCAGCGGAGACTTTATTTCGACGATGCGTCCCGCCGCAACCGCTGGGATGTCGCCCCATCCGGGCCGTGACGCGATCCGCTCGGGGCGTACCTTCTTGCCGCACCAGGATGCAAGGATCACATCCGGCGCCGCGGCGATCACCTGGGCGGGGTCGAGGATGCGCCCCTTGGCACCCTGTTCGCGGCCAAGATGGGCGAAGACATCCGTGCCGCCCGCGATCGTGATGAGTTCCGACACCCAGCCGATGCCGGAAATGGGCGGTTCGTCCCATTCCTCGAAATAGACGCGGGGGCGGTGGGGGCGGGGCGTGGCCAGAAGCGCGTCGCGCCGCGCCTCGAACCGCCGGACCAGTGCCTCGGCGCGGCCTTGCGTGCCGGTCAGCGCGCCGAGGCAGCGGATCATGTCTAGAATGCCCGCCACGCTGCGCTGATTGAAGGCGTGGACGGCGACACCCTCGCGGATCAGGGCGGCGGCGATATCGGCCTGCAGATCGCTGAATGTCAGGACGAGGTCGGGCTTGAGGCTCAGGATCTTCGGCACATCGGCGCTGGTGAAGGCGCCGACGCGCGGCTTTTCGCGGCGCACGCGGGCGGGGCGCACGGCATAGCCGGTGACGCCGACGATCCGGTCCTCCTGCCCCAGCAGGTAGAGCGTTTCGACCGTTTCCTCGGTCAGGCAGACGATGCGTTCGGGCGGGTATGCCATCAGAACACCCCCGCGCGCCGGACGGTGTGCATCCAGACCGTGACACCCTGCTTGACCGCCTGATATACGGCGCGGCCTGCCGCCTCGCCCACCGGGGTGTGCATTCCGGCGAAGGGTTGCTCGCCCGGGGGCGCGGCGATGGCGATGCAGTCGGTCCCGGTGCCGGTGGCGCGGCCCGTGGGCAGATCGTGCCCCGCCTCGATGATCGCCGCCGTGCGCGCTTGTGCCACGATCGAGACAAGCTCGATCAGCGCCGCATCGCCAAGCGGTTGCGACACCTGCAGCGCCACGTTGATCGTGCCCCAGTCCTTGCCCGACCGGTCAAGCCGCGTGCCCACGCGTTCGGCATTCGACAGGCCGACCGTCGCCACGGCCTGCGCCTTCACATCTTCAGCCTGCGCCGTGGCCACCTCGTAGGCGTCGAGATCGCGCGAGGTGAGCAGCGTGACGGCCTCCGGCGTGCCCCGCGCGGCGAGTTCGGCGCGCAGCCAGCGTTCCACGTCGAAGTCGCGCGGCAGATCGGCATTGCGCACCTCGCGCCAGAGGATCAGGTCGGCGGTGACGAAGCCGGGGCGCGTCAGCGACCACGACAGCACCCGGTGCGGGCGGCCAAGCTCCATGCTCAGCCAGGGGCGGGCGAGTGTCACACTCATCGCGTCACCTCGAGCGGCTGGAAGACCGGGCCTTGCGGTGTCTCTGCCCAGAAGGCGGTGACGCCGAAGACGCGGGCGACGTTGTCGGGGGTCAGCACCTCGGCAGGCGGGCCGTCGGCCACGAGCTGCCCCGCCCCCATCATCAGAAGCCGCGTGCAGTGCCGCGCGGCAAGGCCCAGATCATGCAGCGACACGATGACCGCGCGGCCGTCTTCGGCGAGCGCGCGGAAGACCTGCATCGTCGCGATCTGGCTGGCCGGGTCGAGGCCCGCGATGGGTTCGTCCGCAATCAGAAGCGGCGTCGCCTGCGCCAGCGCGCGCGCGATCAGAACGCGCGCCTGTTCGCCGCCCGAGAGTTCCGTCGCGCGGCGGTGGCGGAACCCTTCCAGCCCCATGCGCGCGATGGCGGCATCGACCGCCGCGCGGTCTTCCGCGCGCAGGCGTGCCCCGCGCGGCAGATGCGGGATCCGGCCAAGCGCGATCAGCGTCTCGACGTCTACAGGCCAGGCGATCTCGCGCGACTGCGGCATCCAGGCGGCCTCAGCGGCGCGCGCGCGGGCGGGCAGGGCGGCCAGCGACGAGAGCCCCTCATGCGGCAACAGCCCGAGTGCTGCGCGCAGAAGCGTTGTCTTGCCCGCCCCGTTCGGCCCGATCAGGCCGACGCATTCGCCGGGGCCGACCGACAGCGACACATGATCGACCACCGGGCAGTCCCCGCGCCGCACGGTCAGGGCGTTCAGGGACAGAAGCGTCATGCCATCTCCCTCCGCGTCTTGTAGATCAGGTGCAGGAACAAGGGCGCGCCCACCAGCGCCATGAGGACGCCCAGCTTGAGGTCGCGTTCGGGCAGCACCTCGCGCACGGCGATATCGGCGGCCAGCACCATCGCCGCACCTCCGAGCGCCGAGGCCCAGAGCAGCCGCGAGGGCCGCGCGCCCACGAAGGGGCGCAGGATATGCGGCACGACAAGGCCCACGAAACCTATGGCCCCCGCGACCGCCGTCGCCGCCCCCACGGCCGCGGCAGTGCCGAACACAAGGGCGAGCCGCAGGCGGACAGGGTCCACGCCCATGGCGCGCGCCGCATCCTCGCCCAGCGTCAGCGCGTCAAGCGCGCGGCCCGTCGACAGAAGCAGCACCCAGCCCAGCGCCATGAAGGGCAGGGCCAGCCAGACATGCTGGAACGACCGGTCGGCAAGCGATCCCATCATCCAGAAGACGATATCGGCGGCGGCAAAGGGATTGGGCGAGAGGTTCAGCACCAGCGAGGTCAGCGCGCCTGCCAGCGCCGAAATCGCGATGCCTGCAAGGATCAGCGTGATCGACCCGCCCCGTGGCCCGGCAAGCATGAGGATCAACAGAACCGCCCCCACCGCCCCCGCCAGCGCCGACAAGGGCAGGGCCAGCGGGAAGACCAGCGCAAGCCCCGTCTGGATCGCGATCACCGCACCCAGCGCCGCCGCCCCCGACACGCCGATCAGCCCGGGTTCGGCCAGAGGGTTGCGCAGGTATCCCTGTAGCGCTGCGCCCGCCAGCCCCAGCGACGCCCCCACCATCACCGCAAGGATCGCGCGCGGCAGGCGGATGTCCTGCATCACGACGGAAAGCGGCGTGCCATCCCCCGCCACCAGCGCGCGCAGCGCCGCGCCCGGGTCTGCTGCCACCCAACCCGTCAGGAGCGAGGCGAGAAACAGCGCCGCCACCAGCGCCAACAGGATCGCGGCCAGCTTCATCGCGCGGGCTCCAGCGACAGGCGCAGATCGCGCATGGCGCGCACGGCCTCCAGCACCTGCGGCGTGCCGCAGATCCAGTCGCGATCGGTGAGGCTGCCGGCCTTGCGGGTGTCCTTCAGCGCGGCAAGGGCGGGGTGGTTCAGGTTGTCTTCGGCCCGCGCTTGCCCGGGATAGTCGCGGCCTTCGATGATGACGTCGGGGGCCAGCATCACCAGCCGTTCCAGCGACAGCACGCCACCCCAGTCGAGGCCGGTCTCGGCCGCCACATTGTCGAAGCCCGCCGCGCGCAGGATGTCGCCCGCAAGCGATCGGTCCCCCGCGGTGTAGCTGTTGACATAATAGAGCGCCGCGCGCGGGCGGGACTGCAGATGAACCCGCAGCGCGGCAAGCTCGCGGTCATAGGCCGCGATCATGTCCGCCGCCTCGGCCTCGCGTCCCAGAAGGTGGCCCATGCGGTCGATATTCGCGGGCACATCCGACAGCGACCTTGCCGGTTCGAAGAGTTCGACCGCGATGCCGAGATCGCGCAGCATCGCCACCGTCGCGGGGTCGGTGAAGGTGCCCGCCAGAACGAGGTCGGGTTGCAGCAGATAGACCTCTTCCGCGCGCGACCCGTTCGCGGGGATGGTGCGCGCGGCCTCGACCATGGCCGAGCTCCCCGCGTCATGGGCCAGCCGTGAAACCGAGACAAGCTGCCCCGGTGCCGCCAGCATCAGCGCCAGCTGATCGGTGCACAGGTTGACCGACACGACGCGGCGCGGCGCATCTGCCGCCGCCGCGCCGCCAAGGGCCAGCGCGGCGACAAGGGTTATGATCCTAGAACTCCGCACGGACGCCGAAATAGAGCGCGCGGTCCAATGCGCCGAAGCCCGCGACCTGCTGGTATTGTTCGTCGAAGACGTTCTTGACCGCGAAATAGGCCTGCGCGGTATCGGTGACGTCATAGGTGAAGCCCAGATCGACAACGGTGTAGTTCGCCAGCGGCCGGAGCGGGTTTATGTCGGGCGCCCGGTCGGCCTGGCGCGTGACGCCGATCTGCGTGCTCAGCCGGTCGCTCAGCGCCATGTCGAGGCCCAGAAACACTTCATGCTTGGCCACCCGCGGCAACAGTGCCCCCGCCGCCGTGGTGGCGTCGAGATAGGTGTAGGCCAGCGACATCGCCACCCGGTCCGAGAAGGCGTGTTCGTAGTGCAGTTCGACGCCATCATATGTTGTGGTGCCCGGCACGTTGACCAGGGTCGACACGGTTCCCGGATCACAGGAGAAGAACACGAAGTCGATGGTGATCGGGCAGGACGAGAACTGCACGAGATTGTCGATCTCGTTGCGGAAGACGGTCGCGCTGATCAGGCCGTTGCCGCCCGCGATGGCAAGATCGAAACCCAACTCGAAGCTCTGGCTTTCTTCGGGGGCAAGGGCGGGGTTGCCGAAGAACGGATAAAGCGGATCGGGAAAGGCGCTGAACAGCTCTGACGGGACAGGAGCGCGGAAGCCCGTCGCCAGCATCCCGCGCAGGGTCAGGGTGTCGGTCGGACGATAGCTGACGGCAAGCCGACCGGTCGTCTTGCCGCCGAACTGCGAATTGTCGTCATGGCGGAGCATGGTGACGATATCGAGATCGGCCGTGGGACTGAAAAGCGCC
>CAZNMV010000262.1:0-5159 GCA_964573835.1 uncultured Aestuariivita sp.
CGGCCTTCGGCTTTTCCGTCGTCGTCTTCATCATCGCTTTCTTCCTGGGGCCGCGCTTCGAGATCTCCCTTTCACAGACGCTGGCGCTTCTGAACGGCGATCCCCTGCGGCTGCTGGACTATCCCTTCGGATTGGCCATGATCGTGGCGGCACCGGTTCTGGCGGTGTGGCTGGCGCGGCGGCGCGCCTGACAGGACGGATTGGAATGAGCGCACCGATCTACGCCGTGGGCGACATTCACGGCCAGCTTGGCATGCTGGAGGATGCACTGGCCCGGATCGAGGCCGATGGCGGCGCAGGCGCGCCGGTGGTCTTTCTGGGCGATTACGTCGACCGCGGCCCCGACAGCGCGGGCGTCATCACCCGGCTTGCGGGCGGCATCGACGAAGGCCGCGACTGGACCTGCCTTCTGGGCAATCACGACCGGATGTTCCGCGGGTTCATCGGCGACACGCCGCGCGGGGACCCTTACCTCATGGTCGGGTGGGATTGGTTCCACCCAAGGCTGGGGGGGTCAGACACGCTCGCCTCCTATGGTGCCGAACCCGAGGAAGGCGAACGCGTCTTCCGCCTGCACCGTCGCGCCCGCGCCGTGGTGCCGGAACGGCATCTGGCGTTCCTCGACAGCCTGCACACCCATCACGAACGCGGCGGGCTTCTCTTCGTGCATGCGGGCATCCGCCCCGGCGTGGCGCTGAAGGACCAGACCGAGGATGACCTGATCTGGATCCGCAACGAATTCCACAACCATCGCGACCCGCATCCGTGGCTTGTGGTCCACGGCCATACGCCGGTGCCGCAGGCCACCCATTACGGCAACCGCGTGAACCTCGACACCGGGGCGGGTTACGGCGATCCGCTTACCGTCGCGGTCTTCGAGGATGGCGAGGCCTTCCGCCTGACCGCGCAGGGCCGCGTGCCGCTGCCGCCGCCCTAGGCCGCGACGGCCTTCGGCGCGCGCGGCCGGCTGCGCATCAAAAGCCAGGCCATGATCGCGATGTTCAGACCGTTCCAGACGATCCCGTTGATGAAAGCGAGCTGATAGCTGCCCGTCTGGTCATAGATCCAGCCTGACATCCAGCCGCCCAGCGCCATCCCGAGGATCGTCATCATCATGACGAAGCCCACCCGCTGCCCCGCTTCGCGCGCGGGCATGTATTCGCGCACCACCAGCGCGTAGGACGGCACGATCCCCCCCTGCGCCAGCCCGAACATCAGGCTGATGACGTAAAGCGACACCATCCCGTCCCAAGGCAGGTAGAGAAACAGCGCGATGCACTGCAGCACCGACCCGATGAGGAGCGTCATCACACCCCCAAGCCGGTCAGCCACAAGGCCCGAGATCACGCGGCTGATCACACCGCCCAGCAGCATCAGCGACAGCATCTCGGCCCCCACCGCAGGCCCGTATCCCAGGCCCACGCAATAGGCCACGATATGCACCTGCGGCATCGACATCGCGACGCAGCAGCCGATCCCGGCAAGCCCCAGCAGGTATTGCAGCGTGCGCGGGCTCAGCCCCACGCTGCGCGCGCGCAGGGACGCCGCCGCTTCGGACAGCCCGTGTGCCGCGTCGGGCACCCGGCGACGCAGCGTCAGCGACAGGGGCACGATCACCACCACCGCAATGATCGCCAGCGTCAGATAGACCTGCCGCCAGCCGCTTTCGGCCAGCATATCGGCCAGAAGCGTGGGCCAGATCGCGCCCGACAGGTAGTTCCCGCTTGCCGCCAGCGCCACGGCGATCCCCCGCCTGCGCAGGAACCAGTGCGAGAGATCCGCGATCAGCGGCCCGAACCCCACCGCCGTGCCAAGGCCCAGCAGCAGGTGCGTCACCGACAGAACCGCCATCGACGGCGCGAAGGTCGACAGCACGAACCCCGCCGCGATCACCAGCGCAGCACCATTCAGCGCCAGCGTCACGCCGAACCGGTCCACCACGCGGCCCAGCCACAGGTTGCCCAGCGCGAAGCCGATCATCGTCAGCGTATACGGCATGGAAGACGCCGCCCGGCCCGATCCGAATTCGGCCTCGACCGCCGGCATGATGACGATGACCGCCCACATGCCCACATTGGCCACGGTGCCGATCGCAAGGGTGATCAGGAGGCGTGCCCATGAATAGGCGCTGTCATGGACGGGATGGCTCATGCCCGCGACGCTAGTGCCGGGGCGCAGGCCTGTATAGGTCCAGTTTCATCCCCGCCACGGCGTCACCGCGCGCCCCCCGTCGCGCGCAGCATGTCGCCGATCATCTGGCCCAGCGCGCCCGACCCCCGCTGGTAAAGCCCCCCGTCGGCCGAGATCACCTGCCCGTTCACATAGCGCCCGAGGTCCGAGGCCAGAAACAGGCACACCCCCGCCACGTCACCCGTATCGCCCAGCCGCCCCTGCGGGATTGTGCGCCGTACCGCCTCCATCGCCTTTTCCGTCGGGGCCAGCCGCTGCGCGCCTTCGGTCTCGGCGATATAGCCGGGGACGACCGAATTGATGCGGATGCCTTCGGGCGCCCATTCCAGCGCAAGCGTCCGCGTGATCATGTCGACGCCCGCCTTGGCCGCGCAGACATGCGCCTGTCCTTCATAGGGCAGGAACGCCTGCGGGGCCGATATGCTGACGATGCTGGCGCCGGGACGGCGCAGGAAGGGATAAGCCCCCTTCATCACATGCACCGTGCCCATCAGGTCGATCTCGACCACCGTGCGGAAGGCGTTGACCGACATCCCGGCCATCAGTGCCGGGAAATTCCCGGCCGCGCCCGAGATCAGCACGTCGAAATCGCCCATCCCTTCGTGAAACGCCGCCAGCCCGTCGGCCACCGCCCCCGCATCGCGCACGTCGAAGGCCCGGCCCATCGCCATCGCCGCACCCGCCCCCTGCAGCGCCGCGACGGTGTCGGCCACCTTCTCCTCCGACCGGCTGGCGACGGCGACCTGAGCGCCTGCGGCGGCGAAGGCCAGCGCGATGCCCCGGTTGATGCCGCTTGTTCCGCCGATGACGACCACGTTCCGCCCGCTGAAATCCACTGTGATGCTCATGGCCCTCTCCCTGCGGCATGGACGCCGCCCCGCGTCCAAGGCTAGGCTATATCCAGCCCCGATCAAGGACGCAGACGTGACCGCCCACCCCTTCGACGCCGCCCTCCGCAACCGCATCGCGGCGCATCTTGCCGCCTTCCCGCGCCAGCAGGCGGATCACTCCGCCCTGCGGCAGGCGGCGGTGGCGCTGGTGGTGACGCGCCTGCCCGACACCGATCAGGCAGGCGTCCTGGTGACGCTGCGCCCCTCGGGGCTGAACCGGCACGGCGGGCAATACGCGCTGCCGGGCGGCCGCCTCGACCCCGGAGAAAGCGACACTGACGCTGCCCTGCGCGAATTGCAGGAGGAACTGGGCCTGTCGCTGGGCCCCGAGGCGATCCTCGGGCGGCTTGACGATTTCCCGACGCGCTCGGGCTTCCGCATCGCGCCCCTCGTGATGTGGGCCGAGGCCGGTGCGATCACCCCCGACCCGGCCGAGGTGGCCGAGGTCTACCGCCTGCCGCTCTCCGAACTCGACTGCCCCGACATCCCCCGCCTGACGGCGGCCCGCGCGGGCGACCAGCCGGTGATGTCGGCCTTCTTCCCGACGCTCGGCCACTTCATGTACGCCCCTACCGCCGCGATCCTCTACCAGTTCCGCGAGGTGGCGTTGCGGGGGGTGCCAACGCGGACGGCGCATTTCGAGCAGCCGGAGTTTGCGTGGCGGTGAGGTGGGAGGGATAAGGGGCTAGGGTCGGTGGTTCCGGCGCGAGATGAAAAGTTAATCGACGATAGATGTTGCGGTCGACAAGAAACTTCTTGCTTTTTCGTCAGGTTTGTGCGCGTATTCTTGGATGGCTATGCCACGGGGTCAGGCTATACGCCGACCGCCTCAGGGGATCCTTCGGGATCCCTTGTGTGTTTTTGGTGCTCTTTCCATGCTCCATACTCACCATCGTAGCAGGAGTATTTCACCCCGACAGCATCGTCTTGGTGTTTGAAATCCAACAACATTTTGCGGTCAACCAGCTGCTGGTAAGCACGGTTCTGCTTGCCGCAAGCAACTTGGCTAACAGGATGAATGATAAGGTCCGCCAATTGAAGTAGTGGATTTCCTTTACCATCGGGCCAGATGATGTTGAGGTGGTCCATGAATTCCGCGCCTGTCAAAGGCCCGTACTGCTTCGAGTTCTCGGCAGAAAAACTCATACCTGTAACCTTGAGGTCTTCGAAGTACCGCTCTAGCAACCGGTCCTCTTTCTTCCCTGTGCGTTCATACACGACGTCCAGCTTCCTCCCGTCCTGCATCGCGAATTTCGCTGCCCGTTCAACAGAGATGTCGAAAGCCGTCTTGCTCATGGCCCAACGAATGCCGTCAGGATACTTATCAAGATAGCGATCCCGATAGCCGGGGCGGCAGATAACGCAGGCGTGGCCGATGAGTCGATCATCGAGGACAAGTTCGTCTAGCTCTGTAAAGAAAGCTTCTTTCCGAAGATTATCCTTTTTGAGGAATCCAAGTTTTCCCTTTCCGGACCGGATTCTGTTCCCATGCAGCGCAGGTATCTCCCACCTCTTGCAAAACGCCTCCACATTCTTGGAGATGGCATCAACGTCTTCGGACGCAACAATGACTCCCCCGAGTGCAAAGCTCAATTCATGCGCAGGCGAAGTTGCGTTGGTCGCGCCCTTGCAAGTCGTTCGCGTCCCAAAGTCGTCCATGTAAAAAACGTATTTGCTGTTCAAGCGGGCCTCGGAAGCTACGATGCTGGAACAGAATATTGGAACGGGACGAGAATGAAAACAGCTAATGCGAGAAGGTTAAATGTAGATTTCGCGCTATTGGTTGTGGAAGCGGATGCACGTATTGCTACCTTTGGATCGCTTCCACCGATCTAACACGTATAGTGGATGGTTCTGAAACCCCGCCTCATGCCCACCCGCCATACGCGCTGCTCAACGACAGCCTGACCCGCCATCCTCGGGACGCTGGCTCCCCCTCAAAAATCCAGATTCGCCACGTTCAGCGCGTTCTGCTGGATGAACTCCCGCCGGGGTTCCACCACGTCGCCCATGAGCTTGGTGAAAAGATCGTCCGCCTCGGCCATGTCCTCGATCCGCACCTGCAGAAGCGTGCGCGCC
>CAZNMV010000263.1:0-5111 GCA_964573835.1 uncultured Aestuariivita sp.
CGGGCGCGCGGCGGCAGATATTTGTCGTCTTCGCGGGCTTCATGATGGTCGAGAAGTTCGGCTTCCGTGTCCACGACATCGCCGCGCTCTTCATGCTGACGCTGGTGGCCAACATGATCTTCGCGCCGATCATGGGCCGTGTCGTGGCGCGCTTCGGCGAACGAAACGCCCTTTGCGTGGAGTATACCGGTCTTGTCGGCGTGTTCCTTGCTTATGGCGGGCTTTATTATTTCGGCTGGGGCGTGATGCTGGCGGCGGTGCTCTACATTCTCGATCACCTGTTCTTCGCGCTGGCCCTCGCGCTCAAGACCTACTTCCAGAAGATCGCCGATCCCGGCGACATCGCCCCCACCGCTGCCGTCGCTTTCACCATCAACCACATCGCGGCGGTGTTCCTGCCGGCCTCTCTGGGCTATCTGTGGCTGGTCTCGCCCGGGTCGGTCTTCCTGCTGGCCTCGGCCATGGCGGCGACGTCTCTCACGCTGGCGCTGATGATCCCGCGCCATCCCGAACCCGGAAACGAGACCATCTTCTCGCGTTTTGCGCCCGCCCCGGCGGAGTGACCGGAAGATGAGCGTCGGCGGAAGGTTCCTGACCGGCTCGACGATGGGTCATGTGGTGCGCATGACCATGACCGGGACGGCGGGCATCACCTTCGTCTTCCTTGTCGATGCGACGAACCTGTTCTGGGTGTCGCTTCTGGGCGATGCGCGGCTGGTGGCCGCCATCGGCTTTGCCTTCGCGATCCAGTTCTTTTCGGTTTCGTCCGGTATCGGGCTGATGATCGCGGCGACGGTTCTTGTGTCGCGCGCCATCGGGGCGCGGCAGCGCGATGCGGCGCGCCGGCTGGCGGGCAGCGCCATCGTCGTGGCCTGCGTGGTGCAGGCCGTCATGGCGGCGGCGGTCATCGCGTTCCGCTACGACCTTCTGCAACTGGCGGGCGCCAAGGGCGAAACGCTCGATCTTGCCGCGCGCTATCTGCTGTTCACTGTGCCCTCGCTGCCGTTCATGGTGATCGGCATGGTCGCAAGCGGTTGCCTGCGCGCCGAGGGCGATGGCAAGCGGGCGATGTATGTGACGCTGACATCGGGCGGGGTGTCGGTCTTTACCGATCCTATGTTCATCTTCGTGCTGGGCCTCGGGCTGGACGGGGCGGCGATGGGGCTGACGCTGTCGCGGGTGGTGATGATGACCACGGCGCTGATCTGGGCGACGCGGGTGCATGACCTGATCGCGCTGCCGTCCCTGAAGAACACGCTTGCCGATCTGCGGCCCTACATGGCGGTGGCCTTTCCCGCGATCCTCACGCAGATGGCCACGCCTCTCGGCAATTACGTCCTGACTGCCGTCCTTGCCCCGTTCGGCGACGACGCGGTGGCGGGCTGGGCGGTGGTGGGGCGGCTGACGGTGGTGGCCTTCGGGGGCATCTTCTCGCTTTCGGGGGCGATCGGCGGCATCTTCGGTCAGAACTTCGGTGCCGGTCAGTATGACCGGCTGGTCACCACCTATCGCGACGCGATGATCTTCTGCTTCGGCTATACGCTTGTGGTCTGGGGGCTCTTGGTGCTGGCCGGCGATGCGGTGGGCCGGGCCTTCGGGCTCACGCCGGGGGGCGCCGAGGTGCTGCACGCCTTCACCCATGTCGGTGCCGGGGCCTTCCTGTTGACAGGGGCGTTCTTCGTCTCCAACGCCGCCTTCAACGCGCTGGGCCGCGCGACGCGGGCGACCGTGCTGACCTGGATCCGTGACGGGGCGCTGACCTGGCCCGTGGCCACCTGGATGGCGGGCATCTTCGGGGCTGTGGGTGTCATCTACGCGCAGGCGGTACTGGGTGTCCTGATCGGGGTTGTCTCGGCCCTCTGGGGCTGGCATTTCGTGCGCAACCTCGACCCCGCGCGGATCAAGGTGGAACCGTCCGTCCGCCGCGGCTGGCTTGATCCCAATTCCTACCGGAGACGCTGATGTCCGCCACCTTCACCGCCCTGACCACGCTGCCCGGAAAGCAGCCTGCCGAAGCGCTGGGCGACGCGCTCGAACGGCTTGATCCCGAACCCCACGGCATCGGCGTCTTCGAGATCGAGGACGGATCGGGCCTGTGGGAGGTCGGCGCCTATTTCACCGATCCCCCCGACGAGGCCGCGCTGGCGCTGCTGGCGGCGGCCTTCGGGGCGAAGCCCTTCGTGGTGTCGCAACTGCCCGAAACCGACTGGGTCGCCAAGGTGCGCCGCGATCTGGCACCGGTGCGGGCAGGGCGGTTCTTCGTCTATGGCAGCCATGACGCCGACAAGGTCCCCGACGGGGTCGAACCCCTGCTGATCGATGCCTCGATGGCCTTCGGCACCGGCCATCACGGCACGACGCTGGGCTGTCTGCGCGCGCTTGACCGGCTGGCCGAGACCGGCTTCGTGCCCGCGCGCGTGGCCGATATCGGCTGCGGCACCGCCGTGCTGGCGATGGCAGCGGCGCGGCTGTTCCCCGCGACGATCCTGGCCTCGGACATCGACGCTGTCGCGGTCGAGGTGGCGCAGGCGAACCTGGCCGCCAACGGGCTTGCGGGGCGTGTCGCCTGCATCGAGGCCGCAGGCTTCGATCACCCCGATCTGGCCGCCGCCGCGCCCTATGACCTGATCTTCGCCAATATCCTCAAGGGCCCGCTGATCGCGCTGGCGCCCGATCTGACGGCCCATGCGGCACCCAATTGTGTCGTGATTCTGTCGGGGATTCTCAATGAACAGGCCGATCAGGTGGCACAGACCTATACCGAGCTTGGAAACGATCCCGTCGCCCGAGAAGTCATTGGCGACTGGACGACGATAGTCCTTCGGAAAAAGGCATGAATGCGTCGGCTTTGAAGGGAACTTTGGGCACTTGCCCAGATTTTGCCACATTCCGGACCTAGACCCGTCTCATCCGCTGGTGGGGGCCAGTTTGGAGAGACTGCCATGACTACGGGACAAACGGCATTCAGGAAGCGTCTGCGCCAGCTGGTGCGTCGGCACGAGGCGCTGTCTCATGGATATGAAACGCGGATCCGCCGCGACGGCCTTCTGATCGTCACGCCCAAGCGGCAATCGAGAGGCGTGTCGCTGACCGCCATCGTCACCTTTCTGGGCCTCTTCCTTCTCATGAAGGCGGTTCTGGTGGCCCAGATCGGACTGCAGGGATACGAGGACCGCGTCTTCCTTCTGCAGTCGGGCACGCCCGCCGAACGCATCGGCGCGCTGATCATGCAGGCGGACCCCGTCACGCGATATCTGGCCGAGATCATCCGCCCGCTGCTGCCCTGAGGCGACGGCGGGCCGCCGGACGCCCTGCAGTCCCGGCAGGTGTCCGGACGGGATGACGCGTTTTTCCCCGGGTTTCGGGGCAAGCCATTCAAACCAAAGGCATTGTCAAAACGTGAAACGCCGCGCAGTCCCATCGGAACGCGCGGCGTTTTTCATTTGACGCGGTCAAACCTCAGTAGGGGCGAAGGCCCTTGGCCACTTCGTCGATGTCGCCGCGAACGAGGCCGATATCCTCGAGTTCGCGGTCGCTCAGCTTCGACAGGGCGTTGCGGGTCACGCGGGCGTCATTCCAAGCGATGAATGCCGAGGCCAGCGTGGTGGTTGCAGCGCCGATGCGGCCGAAGAGGCCGGTGGCGCCATAAGAGGTCCGAGTGGTGTCGAAAACGGCCATGTCCAGTCTCCTTCCTTAGCGTTGCAGGTTGAACGTTTCGATGATGAGCGGCAGATAGGCTGGCCGGGGCTATGCTGCAAGCGCAGAAAACGCATGGGACCCTTGCAATGGCGGCATGACTGATTCCCGCCGTAACTTCCTTAAAAACAAGCGAAAATCGGCGCAATTCCATGTCGCTTTCGGGGCTGCGCGCGTCTCTTTCAGGCGGCGTGGTCGGGCGCGGATCACAGGATGTCGCTTTTGGCCGGGCTGTGAAACGCTTGGCTTGTGTTCGCGTTTCGTGCTACTGCGTCAGAAAAGCAACACAAACGGCAGGGCAGTCGGCAGGCATGCGCGTCTTGGGGATCGATCCGGGCTTGCGAACCCTTGGATGGGGCATTGTCGAATCACGTGGAAGCCGTTTGTCTCATGTCGCGAACGGCCTCTGCCGGGGCGGGGAGGGCGATCTGAGCCTGCGCCTGCTGGCACTTTACCGCCAGCTCTGCACCGTGATCGAGACACATGCCCCCGATGCAGCGGCCGTCGAACAGACCTTCGTGAACAAGGACGGCGCGGCGACGCTCAAGCTGGGGCAGGCGCGGGGGATCGCGCTCTTGGTGCCCGCGAAGTTCGGGCTTGCAGTGGGCGAATACGCGCCCAACACGGTCAAGAAGACGGTGGTGGGCGTGGGGCACGCCGCCAAGCAGCAGGTCGATCACATGGTGCGCATGCAGCTTCCCGGCGCGGTGCCCGAAGGCCCCGACGCCGCCGATGCGCTGGCGGTGGCGATCTGCCATGCCTTCCATCTGCAATCGGCGCGGTCCATGGCGCGCGTCGCTGGGGTGGCACGATGATCGGGCGGATTTCCGGGCGGCTCGACTACAAGGGCGAGGATCATGTCCTGATCGACGTGCGCGGCGTGGGCTATATCGTCCATGTCTCGGACCGCACCCGCGCCGCCTTGCCCGCCCCGGGCGAGGCGGTGTCGCTCTTCACCGATCTTCTGGTGCGCGAGGATCTCTTGCAGCTGTTCGGCTTCCTGACGCCGGTCGAAAAGGAGTGGCACCGCCTGTTGATGAGCGTGCAGGGCGTCGCTTGCCATCCTCGGCGCGCTCGGCCCCGAAGGATTGGGCCGCGCCATCGCGCTGGGCGACTGGAACTCGGTCAAGGCGGCCAAGGGGATCGGCCCCAAGATCGCGCAGCGCGTGGTGCAGGAACTCAAGGACAAGGCCCCGGCTGTCATGGCCATGGGCGGTGCGCCGGCGCCCGCGCCTGTCCCCCGGGACGACGACGCGGTGATCGAAGCCCCCGCCGCGCCTGCGGTGATGACCAACGCCAATGCGCAGGCCGATGCGCTCTCGGCGTTGTCCAATCTGGGCTATGCGCCATCCGAGGCCGCCGCCGCCATCGCGCGCGCTGCCACGGACCTGCCCGGGGCGGATGCGGCACAGCTG
>CAZNMV010000264.1:0-5099 GCA_964573835.1 uncultured Aestuariivita sp.
CGATGGGGCTCGAGCCGCAGGCGCGCTGTGCCACCATCGCCTGGAACAACCGCCGACATCTCGAGATCTATTTCGGCACGTCGGGCGCGGGCTTCGTCTGCCACACGATCAACCCGCGGCTGTTCCCCGAACAGCTGGTCTACATCATCAATCATGCCGAAGACCGGGTGCTGTTCATCGACGAGACCTTCGTGCCGCTTGTGGCCAAGCTGCGCGATCAGTTCACAACGCTGAAGGCGATCGTGCTCATGGGGCCGATGACGGATGCGGCGCAGGCGGCGATTCCGGGGATCATCTCGTATGACGATCTTGTCGCGTCGGGCGACCCGGCCTTCGTCTGGCCGGTCTTCGACGAGACGACGGCCTCGTCGCTCTGCTATACGTCGGGGACGACGGGGAACCCCAAGGGCGTGCTTTATTCGCACCGTTCCACGGTGCTGCATTCCTTCGCGGCCAATACGGCGGACGGGCTTGCCATCACGTCGCGCGACGTGGTGCTGCCGGTGGTGCCGATGTTCCATGTGAACGCCTGGGGTGTGCCCTATTGCGCGGCCATGGTGGGGGCGCAGCTTGTCCTGCCGGGGCCCAATCTGGACGGCGAAAGCCTCGTGCGGCTGATCGACGGGCAGAAGGTGACGGCGGCGCTGGGGGTGCCGACGATCTGGCTGGGGCTTCTGGGCCATGCGCGCGCGGCGGGCAGCAAGCTTGCGACGCTGGAGCGTACGGTGGTCGGCGGATCGGCCTGCCCGCCGTCGATGATCGCCACCTTCCGCGACGAATACGGCGTCGACACGATCCATGCCTGGGGTATGTCGGAGATGAGCCCGCTGGGCAGCGTCAACCGGCCGCTGGGCAAGCACCGCGATCTGCCCGTCGAGGCGCAGCACCGGGTGCGCGAAAGCCAGGGCCGTCCGCCCTTTGGCGTGGAGCTGAAGATCGTCGGCGATGACGGGCAGGACCTGCCCCATGACGGCAAGACGCAAGGTGACCTGCTGGTGCGCGGACACTGGGTTCTGGACAGCTATTTCCGGATGCAGGACACGCCGATCCTGCAGGACGGCTGGTTCCCGACGGGGGATGTCGCCACGCTCGATGCCGACGGGTTCCTGTCGATCCGCGACCGCTCGAAGGACATCATCAAGTCGGGCGGCGAATGGATCAGTTCGGTCGAGTTGGAGAACATCGCCATCGCGCATCCGCAGCTGGCCGATGCCGCCGTTGTGGGCGTGGCCCATCCCAAATGGGATGAACGCCCGATTCTTGTGGCCGTGCCCGCACCGGGGCAGACGCCCGACCCCGAAGACCTGCTGGCCTTCTTCGACGGCAAGATCGCCAAGTGGCAGGTGCCCGACAAGGTGGTCTTCATCGACGCGTTGCCCCGCAACGCCACGGGCAAGGTGCTCAAGCGCAACCTGCGCGACCAGTTCGCGGGCGTTCTGACGGGTTGATCCGGCTGCCCCGGAGGTTGCTTCGGGGCAGTTGACTTATCTGAGTGTTTCTGTCAGGTTAATCTTCAGCCAACCGGGGGGGTGCATGCCTGCCGGTCAGCCAGATCCCTCACCCGATGGAGACCAGGATGACCGACAGACCCCCTTTGCCAATGGGCGCCCCCGCCCTGACCCATCCCCTGACCGAGGCGCTGAGCGCCGAGTGGCCGGTCCTGATCCAGGCCCAGCCGATGCTCGAGCGCATGATCGACCGGATCGAGGCTGGGAGGGCGAAATGAACCAGTTCACCCCCACCTTCGACCGGGACGCCGATGCGGACCTGCCGCGCGTGCCGCTCTACCGCGCCGAGGACCTGACCCGGGGCGGCCAGACCGCGCGCATCGTGCTGGGCGATCAGGTCTATCAGCTGCGCATCACCAAGCTGGGCAAGCTGATCCTGACGAAGTGACGCCGCGCCCTCAGGTCAGGCTGAGGACGGCCATCAGCAGGATCGTGGCACCGCGGGCAAGTTCGGCTTGCAGCGGCGGGCCGTCATGGCGCGCCGCTGACCGCCAGACCCCAACGACTGCAAGCGCGTTGTAGGGCAGCGAGATGCCATAGCCCATGATCAGCGCCAGCCAGGGCAGGTCGGCCGTGATCAGCCCCAGAAAGAGCAGGCTTGTCGTCACGTTGACGGCAAGCCCGATGGTGAGGGCGCCGGTCCAGAACGCCTCGGACAAGGGCAGCTCCCCCCGCCAGAAGCGCCCGGGCCAGCCGAAGGGCCCCTGACCGGCGGGCGCGTCGGTCATTGCAGGATCGCCTCGGCGCCCATGACGAGCGAGGTCACGATCACCGCCGTCAGCGCGACCGAGGCCAGCCCGAGACCGAGCCCGAGCGCGACGACAAGGCCGTCCCGCTCGACCAGTCCGACGCCCACGACGAAGAGCGAGATCGCCGGGAACCAGGCCGAGAGCGGCACAGGCAGGAAGAGCGCGAGCGCGATCACGAAAAGAAGAGCGCCCATCAGCCGGTCATTGCGCCGCGCGATGAGCGCGGTGAGGCGCGGGCGCAGCACGCGTTCGAGCCTGCGGGTCACCGGGCGCAGGCCCAGCACGGTGCGGCGCAGGCGTTCGGGGTCGATGGGAATGCGCGAAAGCGGTCCGGGCAGGCGCACGTGATCGAAGCCCAGCATCATCTGCGCGGTCGTCATCAGCAGGGGCAGGGCGGTCAGCAGCGTCGATCCCGGCGGCAGGGGCAGGAGCGCGACCAGCGCGAAGACCACGATGGCCCAGCCGAAGGACGCCCCGCCAAGCGCCGACAGCAGCGAGCCGAGCGTCAGCGCCCCGTCCCGGTGCTGGCTGCGCGAGGTGCGCAAAATCGGCAGCGACAGCGACGGGCGGCGTCGTGTTCCATCTGCGCTTGGCATCTCGTCCCCATCCTTCGACCCGACCGGATATCGGGGTCTGCGTCGCGGAATACAATCGCCTTGTGACCGCAGGACGACGGCGCGAAGCCGCCCACACGCGCTTTTCCGCCGGTGCGGGCTTTTCATGGCGCGATGGCAGGTTTACCTCGCCCGGACAAGGCAGGCGCGGCAGAGGCATGATCAGGGCATACATCATCATCGACGGCCATCTCGCCCCCCTCGCGCCGGGGGCCGAGGATCTGTCCGCCGCGGTCTGGATCGACCTGATCGATCCTTCGGAGGAGGACGCGGACCGGATCGCGGCCCTCGCAGGTCTCGACCTGCCAACGCGCGAAGACATGCAGGAGATCGAGATGTCGTCGCGGCTTTACTCTGAAGGGGGCGCCGCCTTCATGACGGCCACGCTGCCCGCCCAGGCCGAAGGCGATGACCCGGACATGCAGCCTGTTACCTTCGTTCTGTCACCCGACCGGCTGATTACCCTGCGCCACCACGACCCCTTCGCCTTCCGCGCGCTGGCCCTGCGCGCGCAGAAGGGACAGATGACCTGCGCGGGGCCGCAGCCGGTGCTTCTGAGCCTGCTGGAAGCGGTCGTCGATCGCGAGGCCGATATCCTCGAACGGGTGGGGCGGGACATAAACGCGATCTCGCGCGGGGTGTTCCGCCAGCCCGGCGCGCGTCCGACGCCGCCCGCCGATTACCGCCGCACGCTCGAAGCGATCGGGCGCAAGGGCGATCTGGTTTCGAACATCCGTGACAGCCTTGCCAATCTCGACCGTCTGGCGCGCTATCTCGCGCAGATGACGGTGGCGGACAAGTCCGACCGCGGCATCCGCGAACGGGTGAAGACCCTGTCGCGCGACATCTTGTCGATCGGGGATCACGCAGGCGTTCTCGCGCAGAAGGTGACCTTCCTGCTCGATGCGACGCTGGGGCTGATCGGGATCGAACAGAACGCGATCATCAAGATCTTCTCGGTCGCAGCGGTGGTCTTCCTGCCGCCGACGCTGATCGCATCGGCCTACGGCATGAATTTCGCGGTCATGCCGGAATTGTCCTGGCCCTTCGGCTATCCTTTCGCCATCGGGCTGATGATCCTCTCGGCGATCCTGCCCTGGGCCTATTTCAAGCGCCGCGGCTGGCTCTGAAGGCAAGACGGGCGCGATCCATCTAGCCCGCCTGCCGCTTCACCTTTTCGCGCAGGGTCTGGAAGGCGACGTAGAGTGCGGGGATCACGAAGATGCCCACGAGCGCGGCCGCCAGCATGCCGCCCGCGACGCCTGTGCCCACCGCGCGGCGCGACAACATCGAGGCACCTTCGGCCGTCACCAGCGGGATGAGGCCCGCGATGAAGGCGAAGCTCGTCATCATCA
Organism: uncultured Aestuariivita sp.; assembly: GCA_964573835.1. Taxonomy (GTDB): domain Bacteria; phylum Pseudomonadota; class Alphaproteobacteria; order Rhodobacterales; family Rhodobacteraceae; genus JAGYKE01. The sequence goes on from CAZNMV010000264.1 coordinate 4,227, forward strand.
CGGCGCGGAAGCGCGCATGCGCGCCCGCGATGGCGGCATCGACGATGGTGGCGCCTGCCTCGCGCCGGGCCTTGGCGAATTCGACGATCAGGATCGCGTTCTTCGCCGCCAGCGCAAGCAGCACGACAAGACCGATCTGGGCGTAGAGGTTGAATGGCAGCCCAGTCAGCAGAAGCGCCAGCATCGCGCCCGACACGCCGAAGGCGACCGACAGGAGCACCGGCACCGGGATCGTCCAGCTTTCGTAAAGCGCCACGAGGAAGAGGTAGGCGAACAGCACGGCGAGCGCGAGGATCACAGCGGTCTGGCCTGCAGCCTGCTTTTCCTGCAGGGCGGTGCCGGTCCACTCGACATCATAGCCCGGCGGCAGGTTGGCGGCGGCGGCTTCCTCCATCGCGGTCAGCGCCTCGCCCGAGGCGACGCCTGTCGCGGGGTTCCCGCTGATCTTCGCGGCGCGCTGGTTGTTGTAGCGCTGCAGCGACATCGGCCCGACGGTGTAGTCGACGGTTGCGAAGGCGCCCACCGGCACCATCTCGCCGCTGGCAGAGCGGACATTCACGCGGGCGATGTCACCGACATCGTCACGGTCTTCGGCCGCTGCGGTCATGCGCACCTGCCAGGACCGGCCGAACAGGTTGAAGTCGTTCACATAGGACGACCCCAGCGTTGGCTGGAGTGCCGCGAAGACGTCCGAGACCGGAATACCCAGCGCGTAGAGCCGTTCGCGGTCGATATCGAGGAAAAGCTGCGGACTGTTGGCCGAGAAGGTGGTGTAGACGCCCGAGAGCCGCGGATCGCCATTGGCGGCGAAAGAAAGCCCTCGCGCGGTGGCGGCCAGTTCGTCGGCCGGGCGGCCCTGGGTGTCGAGCAGCT
>CAZNMV010000265.1:0-5095 GCA_964573835.1 uncultured Aestuariivita sp.
CGGCCTGGCGCTGGCGCTTCTGGGCGACATCCGCGCGCATGGCCTGCCGCGGCCGCTGGCGCTCTTCGCGATGTCGCCGCTGACCGACTTCACCTTTTCGGGGGCCAGCTTCCGCGACAACGCCCGGACCGAAGCGCTGCTGCCCGCCGAACGCGCCGGTGAACTTGCGCAGATGTATCTGCAGGGTGCCGATCCGGCCGATCCCCGCGCCAGTCCGCTATTCGCCGATCTGACCGGCGCGCCGCCGGTCTGGCTGTCCTTCGACACGACCGAGATCCTGCGCGATGACACCACCCGCCTTGCGGCAAGGCTCCGCACCCAAGGCACCCCCGTCACCCTGCACGAAGGCAAGGGCCTGCCCCATGTCTGGCCCTTCTTCCAGCCCTGGCTGCCCGAAGCCCGCGCGACGCTGACCGAGATCGCCGCCTTCCTCACATCTGCATCACCCCGATCCGGTAGCTGAGCGCCTCGGCCACATGCGCGTGCCGCACGCCGTCCGACCCGTCGAGGTCCGCGATGGTCCGCGCCACCCGCAGCACCCGGTGATAGCCCCGCGCCGATAGCCCGAACCGGTCGGCCACCCGCGTCATCAGCGCCGCGCCCTCCGGATCGGGCCGCGCCACGGCGTCGAGCAATTCGCCCTCGGCGTCGGCGTTCTGGTGCAGGTCGGCATGATCGGCAAAGCGCGCCTCCTGCACCGCGCGGGCGGCGGCCACCCTTTCTGCGACCATGGCCGAACTTTCCCCGTTCGCGGGCAGGTCGAGATCGCTGAAGGCCACCGGCGGCACCTCGATCCGCAGGTCGAAGCGGTCCATCAGCGGGCCCGAGATGCGGCCCAGATACTCCTCGCCGCAGCCCGGCGCGCGCGAACAGGCGCGCGCGGGGTCGGTCAGGTATCCGCAGCGGCAGGGGTTCGCGGCGGCGACCAGCAGGAACCGGCAGGGATATTTCACATGGGCATTGGCGCGCGCGACCATGACCTCGCCCGTCTCGATGGGCTGGCGGAGCGTTTCCAGCACCATGCGCGGAAACTCCGGGAATTCGTCCATGAACAGGACGCCATTATGGGCCAGGCTGATCTCCCCCGGTTTGGCATTGCGCCCGCCGCCGACGATGGCCGCCATCGACGCGGTGTGATGGGGTTCGCGGAAGGGCCGGGTGCGGCTGATCCCGCCTTCGTCGAGCAGCCCCGCCAACGAGTGGATCATCGAAGTCTCGAGCGCCTCCATCGCCGTCAGCGGCGGCAAGAGCCCGGGCATCCGCGCGGCCAGCATCGATTTCCCCGACCCCGGCGGCCCGGTCATGATCAGGTGGTGCCGTCCCGCTGCGGCGATTTCCAGCGCCCGCTTGGCGCGCTCCTGCCCCTTCACGTCGCGCAGGTCGCGCGACTGCGGGTCGCGGCGCACCTCGCCGGGGCTGGCCGGCGCGATGGGCACCATCCCGTTGAAATGCTGGATCACCGCCGCAAGGCTTGTCGCCGCGGTGACGCAGGTGGCATCGACCCACGCCGCTTCCGCCCCCGATGCGGCGGGGCAAAGCAGCCCGCGCCCGTCTTCCGCCGCGCGCAGCGCCGCGGGCAGCGCCCCCAGCACCGGCAAAAGCGCCCCGTCCAGCGACAATTCCCCCAGCGCGACGCTCTCCTCCACCGCGTCCGACGGCAGCACGTCGAGTGCCGCCAGCAGCGCCATCGCGATGGGCAGGTCAAAATGGCTGCCTTCCTTCGGCAGATCGGCGGGCGACAGGTTCACGGTGATGCGCTTTGACGGCAGCGCGATGGCCAGCGACGACAGGGCGCTGCGGATGCGGTCGCGCGCCTCCGACACCGCCTTGTCGGGCAGGCCGACAATGGCGAAGGACGGCGTGCCCGGCGTCACCGAACACTGCACCTCGACCGGGCGTGCCTCGACCCCCTGGAATGCCACCGTATAGGCCCGCGCCACCATCTTCGCCATCCGCCTGCCGCCAGCGACAGGGGTAGTCCCTTCATGGTTGCCGGAAGGTTAACGCGGCCCTTTCAGGGCAGCGGAAAGGGGATGCGCGCAAGCGGTGCCATGTCATAGAAGGCGACTTCCGCATCCTCGGCCAGCCCCGCATCGCGCCAGTCGCGGAAGGCTTGCAGGCCGGTTACGGCGGCGACATAGGCGCGCGCGGTTTCCGACATGGGCAGGCCATAGGTCAGAAGCCGCGTGCAGACCGGCGCATAGAAGACATCCGCCAGCGTGATATCGCCGTACAGGAACGGCCCCCCCGACCGCGCAAGCGCGCGCGCCCAGATCGCCTCGACCCGCGCGACATCGGCCAGCACAGCGTCCGAAGGCACGAACCCCGCCCATGCGGTGCGCAGGTTCATCGGGCAGGCGCTGCGGAGCGCGGTGAAGCCCGTGTGCATCTCGGCGATGATGCTCTGCGCCTCGGCCCGGGCGACGGGGTCGGCGGGCAGCAGGCCGCGTTCGGGAAACCGGTCCGCGAGGTGCCACGCAATGGCAAGCGAATCGGTCAGCACGCCCCCTTCGGGCGTGCGCGCACAGGGCACCGTGCGATGGCCGCCGAAGGCCGCGACATCCGCGGCGAAACGGTCGCCATAAATGAGCGCCGAATGCACCGTCACGGGGATGTCGAAGACGGCAAAGGGCAGCCAGCCGCGCAGCGACCAGCTGGAATAGGATTTCTGTCCGATGAGAAGCTGCCAGGTCATGCGCCCATCAGCGCCGCGGCGGGCGCTTGCGTCAAACGAAACCGGGTGATGGGGCCGATCACGGTTGGCGATTGATCCCGCCCACCTGCCAGCCCGCCCCGTCGAAGGCCAGATCGGTGACCGACAGGGGCTCGATCCGGTGTGCCAGAACCTGCGCCGCATCGACACCCATGGCACGCTGCACCTGCGTCAGGATCACGCCGAAATGCGCGACGATGACGATGTCGCGCGCAGGCGGTGCCGCGATCAGCGCATCGACCGCCCCCGCCACCCGCCGCGCGGCGGCGTTCCAGCTTTCGCCGCCCGGGGGCGCGATGTCGCCGGGGCGTTCCCAATAGGCGCGCGACAGGTCCGGATCGGTCTCGGCGATGTCGCTGAAATGCCGCCCGTCCCAATCGCCGAAGTTGAATTCCCGCAGGCGCGGATCGTCGGGCAGCCGCCGCCGCCCCGCGCCCAGCACATCCGCCGTGGCGCTCGCGCGGCTCAGGTCCGACGCCAGCAGCGCGGCGTCCCCCGGCAGATGCCCGTGCAGCCGCGCGATCCGCGCGCTGTCCGACAGATCGGCGGGCACGTCACGCCAGCCCACGAAGGTCTTCTCATGCGTCGGTCCGTGGCGGACCCAGTGAAAGACGATCATGGCAGCCGCCCCTTCAGCACCTGAGGCAGACCGGCGACAACATGGACCACCACATCCGCCTGCGCGGCAAGCGCGATGTTGAGCCGCCCCTGCGCTTCGCGGAACCGGCGGGCGAGCGCGTTGTCGGGCACGATGCCCTGACCCACCTCGTTCGACACCAGCACCACGGGCGCGGCGCAGTCGCGCAGCGCCGCCAGCAGATCGTCCTGCGCGGCATCGGTATCGGCCTCGGCCAGAAGCTGGTTCGACATCCACAGCGTCGCGCAGTCGAACAGCACCACAGCATCCTCCGGCACGGCGCGCAGCCGACAGGCCGCGTCCATCGGCGCCTCTATCGTGGTCCAGCCCGGCAGGCGGCGGTCGCGGTGCAGTGCGATTTTCGCCTCCATCTCGGCGTCGAAGGCCTGCGCGGTGGCCAGATAGAGGCGCGGCCGCGCCTGCGCCTCGACAAAGGTTTCGGCAAAGCGCGACTTGCCCGACGCCGCGCCGCCCAGAACAAAGATGAGCCGAGGTAACACTTTTTCCACCGTCGAGTGATCCGCTGCAGGACCACCTGCGTAAACCTGACATGAGCGCAAAACAAGGCGCTGGCACGGCGCCTTACCTCATCGCAGGGGGATGATATGGCACTGGATACTGCACGGGACATGACCTTGTCGCGGCGCGCGATGAAGGCCGAACTTCTGGACGCCGAGACCGAGTTGCAGCTGGCCTACCGCTGGCGCGACCACAAGGACGAAGAGGCGCTGCACCGCCTCATCACCGCCTATATGCGGTTGGCCATCTCGATGGCGTCCAAGTTCAAGCGCTACGGCGCGCCGATGAACGACCTGATCCAGGAAGCGGGTCTGGGCCTGATGAAGGCGGCCGACAAGTTCGACCCCGATCGTGGCGTGCGGTTTTCCACCTATGCCGTCTGGTGGATCAAGGCCTCGATCCAGGATTACGTGATGCGCAACTGGTCGATGGTGCGCACCGGATCGACATCAAGCCAGAAGTCGCTGTTCTTCAACATGCGCCGCGTTCAGGCCCGGCTGGAACGCGAGGCGGCGGCCGAGGGCCGCAACCTCGACCGTCACCAGCTGCACCAGCTCATCTCGACCGAGATCGGCGTGCCGCTGGCGGATGTCGAGATGATGGAGGGGCGGCTGTCGGGCTCCGACTTCTCGCTCAACGCAACGCAGTCGGTCGAGGATGAAGGCCGCGAATGGATCGATGCGCTGGAAGACGACAGCGATCAGGCGGCCGAACTGGTCGAACACCGCCACGACACCGCACAACTGCGCGAATGGCTGCTTCTGGCGCTGAACGCGCTGAATGAACGAGAACGCTTCATCGTGCGCGAACGCAAGCTGCGCGAAGAGCCGCGCACGCTGGAAAGCCTCGGCGACGAACTGGGCCTGTCGAAGGAACGCGTCCGCCAGCTCGAGGCAGCCGCCTTCGCCAAGATGCGCAAGAGCCTCGAGGCGCAGTCGCGCGAGGTGCAGCACTTCCTCGTATGAAGTCGCTGATTGCCCTGTGTCTGGGTGCGGCCCTTGCGGCCGCACCCGCCCTGTCCGACCCGCCGGATGCCGCCCGCAGCGCCGACATCGTCTTTCTGGGCGAAGTCCACGACAACCCCGCCCACCACGCGCGGCAGGCAGATTGGGTGCGCGCCCTCGCCCCCACGGCCATCGTGTTCGAGATGCTGCCAGAGGCGCTTGATGAGGTCGCCATCGACGCCGTGCGCGGCGACGCGCAGGCGCTGGCGGATGTGCTGGGCT
>CAZNMV010000266.1:0-5080 GCA_964573835.1 uncultured Aestuariivita sp.
GGCCCAGCGCCGAGAAGGGTTCGTCCAGCAGCAGAAGGGGCCTGCCCTGCACCAGAACGCGCGCCAGCGCCGCGCGGCTTTGCTGGCCGCCCGACAGCTGCGCGGGTCGCCTGTCGCCCATCCCCTCCAGCCCGACGCGGGACAGCGCCTGTGCCACCCGCGCCCGGTCCTGCGCGTCAAGCCGCAGGCCCGGGTCGATGCCAAGGCCCACGTTCCGGTCGATGGTCAGGTGGGGAAAGAGATTGCCGTCCTGGAACAGCGTCGCGCAGGGCCGCCGGCCGGGCGGCAGGGTGCCGATGTCGCGCCCGTCCCAGAGGATGCGGCCCGCGACAAGGTCGTGAAACCCACCGATCCCGCCCAGAAGCGTGGACTTGCCCGCCCCCGACGGCCCCATGACGGCAATGCGCGCGCCCGGGTCGACCGCCAGATCGGCGCTCACCCGGAAGCCCCCATTGTCGAAGGTCACGCCCTCAAGCTTCAGCATCGCGCCGCCCCATCCTGTCGCAGGCCCAGAAGGCCGCCAGCGCCAGCGCCAGCAGCAGAAGGGCCGCGCCTGCGGCGGCCTCCATCCGGTAGCTGCCCATCAGGCGATACATCTGCAAGGGCAGCGTCGCGGTATCGGGGTCGGCAAACAGCGCAATGACCCCCAGATCGCCCATCGACAGCGCCGCCGTCAGCCCGGCGGCAAAGCCCAGCCGCGCGCGCAGGCGCGGCAGCAGGACCAGCCGCAGGAACGCCACCCCCCGCAGGTCGAGCGACAGGGCAAGCCGCGCATGATCGCCCGCGATATCGCGCGCGCCGGGGATCAGGATGCGCAGCGCGAAAGGCAGCGCCATCAGCGCGTTGACCAGCGCGGTGACCGGCAGGGCCAGCGCCAAGGGATCGGCCACGGGATTGACGAGGATGAAGGCCCCCGTCCCGATCACAAGGGGCGACACCGCGATGCCCAGCATCGCCGCCGTCTCGGGCACGGCGCGGGCGCCGGTGGCGGCGGCCCAGGCCATCGGCAGCGCCAGCGCCAGAAGGAGGAGCGTCGAGACCGCCGCGACGGTGATGGACACCGCCGCCGCCTGCCAGACCTGCGGCGGCAGGCGCATGAGCCCCGGCAGGCCATCGGCAAGGATCGCCGCCAGCGGCAGGATCAGAAAGACCGCCGCCGCCGTGATGAACGTGGCGTCCAGCGCGCGCAGCGCGGCACCGCCGCTGTCCCAGCGCCTGACCGGCCGGTCGAGCCCGCCGCCCGTCCCGTCGAAGGGCGACAGCCACAGCGCCACCAGCGCCGCGCCCCCGGCCAGCGCGATCTGGATCACCGCCAGCAGCGCCGCGCGCCCGAGGTCGAAATCGAAGCTGAACGCCTGGAAGATGGCGAGTTCCACCGTCGTCGCACGCGGGCCTCCACCCAGCGTGAGCGCCACCGCGAAGCTCGACAGGCAGATCGCGAAGATCACCGCCCAGATCCCGGGTACCACCCGCGCCAGCATGGGCCATTCGAGCCAGCGCGCGGTGTCGCCGGGGCCGAAGCCCAGTGCGGCGGCCAGCCGGAAGCGTTCGGCCGGGATGTCGCGCCAGCCCTGCAGGATCAGCCGCGTGGCGAGCGGCAGGTTGAAGAAGACATGCGCCAGAACCACCCCGTGCAGCCCGTAGATCTGCAGGGGCGGCAGGCCGATGAGGCCCAGTGCGTCGCTGATCCAGCCGCTGCGCCCGAAAACGGCAAGCAGCCCGAAGACCGCGACGATCACCGGCAGGATGAAGGGCGCGCCCAGAAGCGTGACCAGCGCCGCGCGCCCCGGAAAGCTGCGCCGCGCCAGCGCGCGCGAGACGGGTATGGCCAGCGCCACCGACAGTGTCGCCGACAGCAGCGCCTGCAGGACGGAAAAGCGGATCGCGGCCCAGTCGCCCGGGCCAAGCCCGCGCCCGCCTTCGGCACGCGCGAAGACAGCCGCGACCGCACCGAGGATCACCGCGGCGACCAAAGCCGCCGCGACGATCCCCGGCCAGCGGCCTAGCGGCTGAGCGCGGCGAGCCATTCGGCCAGCGCCGCGTCGCGGATCGCGGGCACCTCGGCCGCGGGCACCAGCAGCGCGCGGTCGGGCGTGATCAGCGTGTCGAACCCGTCGGGCAGGCCCGCTTCGGGCGTCACCGCCGGATACATCCAGTTCGTTGTGGGGATCACCGACTGGAAGTCATCACTCACCATGAAGGCAAGGAAGCGGTCGGCCAGGTCGGGCTGGTCGGTCGCGGCCAGCTTTCCGGCAACCTCGATCTGCATGTAATGGCCTTCGTCGAAGGCGGCGGCGGTCTTCGTCGCGTCGTCTTCCGCGATCAGGTGATAGGCCGGCGAGGTGGTGTAGGAGAGCACCATGTCGGCCTCGCCTTCGAGGAAGAGACCATAGGCCTCGGACCAGCCGGGGGTGACGGTGACGATGTTGTCGGAAAGCCCCTCCCAGATCGCCGGGGCGTCGTCGCCATAGGCGGTCTTGACCCACATCAGCAGGCCAAGGCCCGGGGTCGACGAGCGCGGATCCTGGATCACGATCTTCAGATCGCTGTCGGCCAACGCGCGGAAATTCGCAGGCGCGGCGAGACCTTCGTTGTGGACGAAGGCGAAATAACCCCAGTCGAAGGGCACGAAGGTCGCATCGTCCCAGGTGATGGGCAGGGCGAAGTCCGCCGTGACGGAATGCGGCGCGAAAAGCCCCGTGGCCGCCGCCGCCGCCGTCAGGTTGGTGTCGAGGCCCAGCACGACATCGGCATCGCTGCGCGCGCCTTCGAGCTTCAGCCGCGCCAGAAGCGCCGCGCCGTCGCCCGCGCCGACAAGGCGCAGGTCGCAGTCGCAGACGGCTTCGAAGGCCGCTTCGATCTGCGGGCCGGGGCCCCAGTCGGCGACGAAGCTGTCATAGGTATAGATTGTGAGTTCGGGCTTGTCGGCCCAGGCAGCGGTTGCCGAAAAAACGCCCGCTGCAAATGCAAGATACTTCATTGGCATCCTCCGTTTGCGGCGACAGGGCAAGGGAGGAGTCTGCGTCCTGTACCTTCCCTCCGCCGGTATGAGCCGGTTCAGGTTCAACGGGTTCGCAGCGTGCGTCTCAGCCCTGTCGCCAGGGCGCCCCGAGGTAGAGGGGGTATAGTGTGGCGCGGGGGCGGGGGCAAGGTGCCGTGCCGATAGTGACAGGCGGCGCGCCGATTTCTTGCAAAGAAATCGGGCCGGAAACTTTGCAAGTTTCCGGTGCCGCCGCGCCCGGGGCGGGCTATGTCCCGGGCCATGACACCGCGTTTCATCGGACACGAAATCTACCGAACGTCGACCTATGGCACCTGGCACCCTTTGCGGGTGCCGCGGGTGTCCACGGTGATGGATCTATCGCGCGCGCTGGGCTGGCTGCCGGATGACCGCTTCATCACCTCGCCCCGTGCCAAGCCCGCCGCGCTGACGGCCTGGCACCGGCCTGATTACATCGACGCGTTGCAACGCGCCGAGGCCGCGCAGGCGGTCAGCCCCGAGGACAAGGCGCGCTATCACATCGGCACGGTGTCGAACCCGGTCTTTCCCGAAATCTTCCGCCGCCCGGCGACGGCGGCGGGGGGCTCGATCCTTGCCGGGGAACTGCTGGCAGGGGGCGGGGTGATCTACAACCCCGCGGGCGGCACCCATCACGGCCTGCCCGACCGCGCGAATGGGTTCTGTTATCTGAACGATCCCGTGCTGGCGATGCTGTCGCTGCGGGCGCGGGGGGTGGGGCGGATCGCCTATGTCGATATCGACGCGCATCACCCCGACGGGGTCGAGGTGGGCTTCGGCGGCGACCCCGACTGCTTGATGATTTCGGTGCATGAGGAGAACCTCTGGCCCAAGACCGGGCAGCTGCACGACGACGCAGGCGGCAATGCGCTGAACCTGCCCGTGCCGCGCGGCTTCAACGATGACGAGATGGCCTTCGTGCGCGACCGCCTGATCCTGCCCGCCGTCGCGGCGTTCCGGCCCGAAGCGGTGGTGCTGCAATGCGGGGCGGATGCGGTCGAGGATGACCCGCTGTCGCATCTGTCTTTGTCGAACAACGCGCATTGGGATGTGCTGCGGGGGCTGATGGGATTGGCGCCGCGCCTGCTGGTGCTGGGCGGTGGGGGGTATAACCCGTGGACGGTCGGGCGGCTCTGGACCGGGGTCTGGGGGGTGTTGAACGGGTTTGAGGTGCCCGATCGGTTGCCCGAGGGGGCGCAGGCGGTGCTGCGGGGGTTGAGCTTTCGCGGCAACCGTCGGGGAAAGAACCCGCCGGTGGAGTGGTTCACGACGCTGCGGGATGAGGCGCGGCAGGGTCCGGTGCGGAATGAGGTGCGGGAGCGGGTTCGGGTGCTGACGGAGCGGTCACGGGTTTGGGTTTAGGGCGGTCGAGCTGAGTGCCATGGCGCGGAACAAGGCCCGAAGGGCCGCCGCGCCAGCGCCGACCCGCCCCCCGGGGCGGCGCTATTGTGCCGTAAGCGCGACGTTCCGTCTGAAGAGGTATATGGAACGATAAAGCGCTAAGTTCGACCCTTGCAGCGCCACCCCGCGGGTCGGCGCTGGCGCTCTGTCACGCAGGCACGGCCACCAGTTGCTGCCCCTCGACGCCCGTCACCTGCGCCGTCACGATCTGCCCCTCGGGCTGAGCATCGGCGAATGTCACCTCGGTGAACTGCTCGGTCCGGCCCATCACCGGGCTTTCCATCAGCACCCGATGCACCCGCCCCACCTGCGCCGACAGATGCCGCGCCACCGCCGCGTCGCCTGCTGCGCGCAGCCGCGCGGCGCGGGCCTTGATCGCAGACCCCTCCACCTGCGGCATCCGCGCGGCGGGCGTGCCGGGGCGGGGCGAATAGGGAAAGACATGCAGCCAGGTCAGGGCGCAGTCTTCAACCAGCCGCAGGGAATTCCCGAAGGCCTCTTCGCTCTCGGTCGGGAAGCCCGCGATGATGTCGGCGCCGAAGGTCATCTCGGGGCGCAGGCGGCGTGCCTCTTCCGAAAAGCGGATCGCGTCGTCGCGCAGGTGGCGGCGCTTCATCCGCTTGAGGATCAGGTCGTCGCCATGCTGGAGCGAGAGATGCA
>CAZNMV010000267.1:0-4680 GCA_964573835.1 uncultured Aestuariivita sp.
CGTGTGCGGCTCATGTGTGCAATGAGTCGTCGTAGAGGGGCAAATTCGGGGATATTGGAGCGTATTCCAGCATGGAAGTATCCGCCACCAACAGTTTGAAAATGCAAAGAATGAAGATAAATCAACACGCTAGATTGTCTGTCGCCCCCATGATGGACTGGACCGACCGCCATTGCCGTGTCCTGCACCGCAGGCTCAGCGGGCGGGTGCTCCTTTACACCGAAATGGTGACATCGGCTGCGCTGATCCGGGGGGGCGCGCTGCATCTGCTCGATCACAGCCCCGAAGAACATCCCGTCGCGCTGCAACTCGGCGGATCGGACCCGGCGGAACTGGCCTTCGCCGCGCGGCTGGGGGAACGGGCGGGGTTCTGCGAGATCAACCTCAATGTCGGCTGCCCGTCCGACCGTGTGCAGTCGGGCTCTTTCGGCGCGGTGCTGATGGAGCGGCCCGCGCTGGTGGCGGATTGCGTGCGCGCGATGCGCGATGCGGTCGATGTCGACGTGACCGTCAAATGCCGCATCGGCGTCGATGACCAGGACCCCGAACATGTGCTGCCGGAATTCCTTGCCCAGATCGTCGCGGCGGGGTGCGAACGGGTGACCATCCATGCCCGCAAGGCCTGGCTCAAGGGCCTGAGCCCGAAGGAAAACCGCGAGGTGCCGCCGCTCGACTATGCGCTCGTCCACCGGATGAAGGAGCTGTTTTCGCACCTGCATATCTCGGTCAATGGCGGGATCACCAGCCTCGATCAGGCGCAGGCCTTCCTTGACGGGGGGCTTGACGGGGTGATGATCGGGCGCGCGGCCTATCAGACGCCCGCCGACATCCTCTGCGCCGCCGACCGGCGCATCTTCGGTGCGGGCGAAGACAGCGACCCTGTCGCGGTCGTGCGCGGGATGCTGCCTTACATCGAGGCGCATCTCGCTGCGGGCGGGCGGCTGCATCAGGTCACGCGGCATATGCTGGGCCTGTTCGCGGGGCGCCCGGGCGCGCGGGCCTGGCGGCAGACGCTGTCTGTCGGCGCGGCGCGCCCCGGCGCGGGGCCGGAGCTGGTCGAAGAGGCGCTGGCCGCCGTCTGCCCTCTGGAAGCTACGGCCGGGGCGGGCTAACAAGCCCCGATACCGGAACGGGGGGCAGTCATGGCCAACACGACGCTGCTGATCGAGATGCTGGCCCTCCTCCTTGTCATCGGCGCGGTCGCGGGCGTGCTGGCAGGGCTTCTGGGCGTGGGCGGGGGCATCCTTCTGGTCATGGCCTTCTTCTATGCCTTCCAGACGCTGGGCTATGACGGGCCGCAACTCATGCAGATCTGTCTGGCCACGTCGCTGGCCACGATCGTGGTGACCTCGGTGCGTTCGGTGCTCAGCCACAACCGCCGGGGCGTCGTCGATTGGGAGGTGCTGCGCAGCTGGGCCCCCGGTCTGATCATCGGCGCGGCGCTTGGGGTTCTGGTGGCCGCCTCGCTCCGCTCCCAGACGCTGCAGTTCATCTTCGGCGGGCTCGGCATGGTGATGGGCCTTTACATGGGCTTCGGTCGGCCCGAATGGCGGCTGGGCGAGAAGATGCCCGGCGGGGTGGCCCGTGCGGTCCTGTCGCCTGTGGTGGGGCTTCTGTCGGTCCTCTTGGGGATCGGGGGCGGCAGTTTCGGCGTGGCGGTGATGACGCTTTACAACATGGCCATGCACCGCGCTGTCGCCACGGCGGCGGGTTTCGGCGTGCTGATCGCGGTGCCCTCGGCCATCGGGTTTCTCTTCATGCAGATCGATCCGGCGACCCGCCCGCCCTTTACCGTGGGGGCGGTCAACCTTGTGGCCTTCGTCGTCGTGATCGCGATGACGCTGATCACAGCGCCCCTTGGCGTGCGGCTGGCGCATGGGATGAACCCCAAACCCCTGCGCCGTATCTTCGCGATCTTCCTGACGGTGGTGGCGCTGAACATGCTGCGCAAGGCCGCCGGATGGTAGAGGGGCTTGCCACCCTCGGCTGGGCACGGTTTGCCTGGGACCGGCGCACCGCCGCATGGGCGCAGGCGGCCGAAGTGGCGGGGCAGGCGGCGCTGCGCGATCCCGCGCTGGCGCACTGGCACCAGTGCGAGGGCACCTGGTTCGTGGGTGTCGATGCGCTGGACAACGATGCGCGGGGCAGGGTGGGCGGCGTCGCGCTGGCGGGTCCGGCCCCCGATGCGCTGGCACCGCTGCCGCCGCTTCACCGCGCGCAGGTTTCGGCCATCTTCCCGGGCTATCCCCGCCCGCGCAAGGGCGAGGGCGACGCCGCCTTCCGCTACCGCCGCGACCGTGACGGCGCACATGTCGACGGGCTTCTGCCCGAAGGCGACACGCGCCGCCGCCACCTGCGCGAACCCCATGCCTGGATTCTCGGCTTGCCGCTGACCGACACGCCCCCCGACGCCGCACCACTCGTGGTCTGGGAAGGCAGCCATCACCTTATGCGCGCGGCCTTCGCCCGGGCCTTCGCGGGGGTCGATCCGGCGGAGTGGGGCGACATCGATGTGACCGATGCCTACCAGTCGGCCCGGCGCGAGGTCTTCGCCACCTGCCGCCGTGTCGCCGTGCATGCCCGCCCGGGCGAGGCCTATGTGATCCACCGCCTCGCGCTGCATGGCGTGGCACCCTGGGCGGCCCCGGGCGGCCCGCCGCGCATCATCGCCTATTTCCGCCCGGAACTGGCGCGGATCGCCGATTGGTTGAACCCGGATTAACCCTGCTGCAGCCGCGCGGCACGCCCGCCGCGGCGCTTCTGCAGGCGCGGGGCGCGCGCGGGCAGCTCGGCCATGACCGCGGCGCGGTCTTCGGATGACATGCGCGACCAGCGGGTGATTTCGTCGATCGTGCGCAGGCAGCCGGTGCAGAGCCGTTCGACAGGATGCACGACGCAGATCTTCACGCAGGGCGATTCGATCTCGCGGCGTTCCCAGACGTCGTCTTTCATCGGTTGTCCTGCCCAGCCAAATGGCGCATCCGGTCAAGCGCCCCCTGCAGGATATAGCCCGCGGCGACGTGGTCGATCACCTCTTTGCGACGCTTGCGGGTTGTATCCGCCTCGAGCAGTGCCTTTTCTGCCGCAACCGTGCTCAGTCTTTCATCCCAGAAGCCTATCACGAGATCGGCCAGCCGGTCGAGATTGCGTGCAAAGGCCCGGGTCGACTGGCAGCGCGGGCCTTCGCTGCCGTCCATGTTGCGGGGCAGGCCCAGAAGCACGCCGCGTGCCTCGCGCCCCTGTGCGAGGCTCAGAAGTTCGGCCGCATCCACCGAGAATTTCGTCCGCCGGATCGTGGTGAGCGGGCTTGCCACCGACCAGAGCCTGTCCGACACGGCCACGCCAATGGTTTTCTCGCCCAGATCCAGCCCGAGGATCGCCCTGCCGCGGGGCAGCGCCGCGTGGAAGGCGGCGATGTCGTCGGTGATCACGGGATCAGTCCGCCCTGGCGCGCGCCCTCGCGGATCGTCTCGATGGCGGCCGCGTCGCCCGCGAAGACCTCGAGCGCGTTGTTGTAGACCGCGATGGCCTGCGCCTGATCGCCCATCACGTTGAGCGAGCCGATGAGCCGCGCCCAATCCTCGGGCGGGCCGCCTTCGGTGGCCAGCCGGTCCGACAGACGCTCCACCATTCCGCGGATCATTTCCATCCGGTCCTCGGGGGCCATGTCCTCGGCGGCGGCGATATCTGCGGCGCTGGGGCCGGGGGCGGGCGCGTCTTCGGCGGGGGGCAGGGTGAAGTTCATCTCGCCCGCGCGCGCGGCCATGTCTTCGATCTGCAGGCGGATCGGCGCGATCCAGGGCGCATCCGCAGGCCCGTCGTTCAGCAGGCGCTGCCAGATGGCGAAGGCCTGATCAGGACGCCCGACCTGCGACAGCATCAGCCCCGAATAATAAAGCGCCGGGCCATTGCGCGGGTCGCGTTCAAGTGCGGCGGCCAGCGCGCTTTCGGCTTCGGGGCTCACATAGCCTCCCGCGGCCAGGATCAGCATGTCGGCGTAATCGGTGAAATCCTTCGCCATGGCGCCGGGGCCCTTGATCTCGAGCACGCGCGCCTGCGCCTCATAGGCCGCGCGGAAATTGCCGAGCGCTGCCTCGTTGCGGGCCAGAAGCTCGTGCCCGCGCAGATCACCCGGTCGCGATGCGACGGTCTCGCGCAGACGCTCCATCAGCGTGACGAAATCGGGGGTCACATCCGGGCGCGGCATGGTGGGGGGCAGTGTTGCCTCGGCCGTTTCCTGCGAGGGGCGGTTGCGGCGCGCCTCTTCGGCCATGGCCAGCCTGTCTTTCAGCGCCAGATCGCCATAGCCGGGCTGGCCCAGCTGCACATAGAACCAGAAACTGCCGCCGATCACGACGAGGCCTGCGACCACGGCCGCGGCCAGCGTGCCGGGGGCGCGGCGCGCCTCGTCGCCGGTGTCGCGCTCCAGCTCGGCCCCTGCGGAAAGGATGCGGCGCGACACCTCGGCGCGCAGGCGTTCGGCATCGTCTGTCCCGATAGTGCCGCGGGCCAGGTCGCGGTCGATTTCCTTGAGCTGGTCGCGGTAGACGCGCAGGTCGAACTCGGCGGCGGGATCGGCGCCCGCGCGGGCGCGGATCAGCGCGAGGCCGATCAGAAGGGCGCTGAGTAACGCCAGCGCGGCGGTGGTGATCCAGAAACTCATGGCATCCATCTATAACC
>CAZNMV010000267.1:4690-5063 GCA_964573835.1 uncultured Aestuariivita sp.
CGGAAAACAGGGGCAAATCCCCGGGTCGGCCTTCATGTCGCAACCGCGCGATATTGCGACGGTTCAAAGCGTGGGCCAGTGTTCCATCCGGTCCATTCAGGGCCAGCAACGCAGATCACCGGATTCGTGCCCATGAAACGCTATTCCGCCTTCGCCATCGCCCGTGAAGCGCTGCGCCACCACAGCGGCTGGGACAGGGCCTGGACCAGCCCCGAGCCGAAGAAGAAATACGACGCCATCATCATCGGCGCGGGCGGGCACGGGCTGGCGACGGCCTATTACCTTGGGAAGAACCACGGCATCCGCAACGTGGCAATCCTGGAAAAGGGCTGGCTCGGCGGCGGCAACACGGGGCGCAACACCACCATCATCC
>CAZNMV010000268.1:0-989 GCA_964573835.1 uncultured Aestuariivita sp.
CACCATCCTGAGTTTTCTCGCCCCCGGCGATCTGGTGGGCAACGTTCTGGGGATGGAACGGGAACCGGCCCTTGTCGCGGCGACCGATGTGGAGATCTGCGCCTTCGATACCGCCGCTCTGCGCCGCGCGACGGAAGGAGACGCGCGGCTGACCGCAGATCTTCTGGCGGAAGGGATCGCCCAGCATACCCGCCAGCTCGAGATGATCTGGCGGCGCGGCGCGCTGAGCAGCCGCGAGAGAATCATCGCCTTCATGATCATGGCCACGGAATTCATGCCGGTCGAACATCTGCCTGACGGCGGCGCGGTGGTGACAATCCGGATTTCGCGGAAGGACTGGGCCGATTTCGCCAACAGCACCGTCGAGACGATCTGCCGGACATTGGGTCACCTGACCGACCGGGGCATGATCGAACAGGTGCAGACGGGCCGATTCCACATCCGCGATCTTGCCGCGCTCGCCCGTCTTGCGGGGCTCGATTCGCTGCGCGACCGCAAGGCGATGACGCGCGCCAACAGGGGTGCCGACCCGGCGGGGCAGGACAGGGCCCTGACGGCCGTGTCCCGGGGCGAAGCCCGCGTCCCGGTCAGTCGCCCCCCCGGTCGAGACGGCGGCGTAATTCTTCGATCTGGTCGCTGAGGAACTCCATCCGCAGCCGCACCGCTTCCTCCATCCGCACGCGGTCGGTCACGTCGACCTGCGCGCCGCTCAGCCGCGCGGGGCGGCCCTGTTCGTCACGCTCCACGATGCCGCGCACCAGCACCCAGACGATGTCGCCATCGGGGCGCAGGATGCGCCATTCGCCTTCCAGTTCGCCATCTTCCAGCGCCCAATCGATCTGTTCGGTGGCGCGCGGAAGGTCGTCGGGATGGATCATCGCGATCCAGTCCTCGTAGCTGCCGCCCAGCGCTCCGGGGTGCAGACCCATCATGCCAAGGGCCTCGGGGCTCCAGGTGACTTCGGCACGGCGGATTTCCCAGTCGAAGGT
>CAZNMV010000268.1:999-5056 GCA_964573835.1 uncultured Aestuariivita sp.
GAAGGTCGCGACACCCGCGGCCTTCTGCGCGATCCGCAGGCGGAGTTCGGACTGGCGCAGCGCCTCTTCGGCCGCCTTCCGCCTGGAGATGGCGCGCCAGAACACGGCCAGCCCCTTGGGCACCGGTACGGCGCGGATGTCGACCCATGTGGCGCCCGTGCCGTCCGGCCATTCATAGCTGTGCTCCAACGACACCGGCTTTTCCCCGGCCACCGCGCGCTGGTAGAGCTGCCCGATCCGACTGTCTTCCGCGCCCTGCGACACCTCCCAATGGGTGCGGCCGAAAACCTCGTCCAGCGGGCGCATGGCCTCGGGCAGGGCCGTCCCGGTCAGCCTGGTGCCCGGAGGTTCCTGATCGCCCCGGACAAAGGCCTCGTCCACCTCGTAAAGCGCGTCGCGCAGGCGTCTTTCGCTTTCGCGCACCGCCTCTTCGGCCCGCACGCGGGCGGTGACGTCCCGCAGAACCGCCAGCAGAAACTGTCCGTCAAGCCCCTCGACCCGGGCTATGAACATTTCCAGCACCATGCCCTGCGGTTCGGTTTCGCGGACCACGCGGATCGGGTCGCCGGTGGCAAGCACGCGGTCGTAATCGTCGTACCAGTCCTCGACCTCGTCGGGAAAATTGTCGCGGATCGACTGGCCGCTGAGATCCGGGATACCGAACATCTCCTGCATCGCCGGGTTCATGGTGACATAGCGGTAATCGCGCAAGCCATCGGGGCGCAGCGGCAGACGTTCGAACAGGCATACGCCTTCGTCGATCGATTCGAACAGCGCACGGTGGTTGGTCAGCGTGCGTCTCAGGGCGGCCTCGGCCCGCGACCGTTCGAGCGCCTCCCAGATCCGGACCGAGGCGGCGTGCACCATGGCCAGTTCATCGGCGCTCCACTGATGGGGGGCGTCGAAGCGGACGGTCATCACCGAGACGAGCACGTCCTGGCGCATCACCGGCACCGAAAGCTGGGCCCGGAACGGCGCGATGGCCAGTCCGGGCGCATCGGTCGCGCCGCCGTCGGCGGGCGATCCGTCCACCGCGAAGAGATCGCTGATGGCCAGCGGAATTCCGTTCATCAGCATGTCGAGTCCCGCCTCCGGCTCTTCCAGCCGATGCGTGACCTGGTGCGATGGCGCGGTCGGGTCGCGGCGGTATTCGCATCTTTCCGATGCAAGCTCCGCATCGGGGCCGATCTCGGCGAAACTCGCGCGGTCGGCGCCCAGCACCTCACCCAGCATCCGCGTTCCGGTGATCTGGATCTCGTCGGGTTCGTCCATGCGGCGCAGACTGTCGCTGAGCTGCAGCAGAAAGGCGCTGCGGTTCTGCGGACCGGGCACCGTGGCGGGGCCGAGACGCCGCTGCACGAGGATGCCCGCGATCTCTCCCGTGTCGCCGGGGACCACCCGGCAGGACAGTCCGGCTCCGGGCCGGTCGACCAGCACCCGCCACATGACGGGCTCGAGGACGGCGGCAAAGCCGGGCCGCTCGAAGTCGGGACCGGGCACGAGCGTCGCGGCATAGGCCCGGGCGAGGGCGGGCTGCACCTCGGTCATGTCGCGCCCCAGCACGCAGCCCGGAAACGACCCGAGCCCGGCGCGCCACTCCGCGTTGAAGATCATTGTGCCGGCCGTGCCCCAGAACAGGCAGACCGGCGCCGGGCTGCGCAGCACGAAACCGGCCATCGTGCGCAGGCGCATGTCCCAGTCCGCGACGGGACCAAGCGACGTCGCGGCCCAGTCGGCGCGACCCAGATCGGACGCAACGTCCTGCAGGTCGAGATGATCTTTCATAAGCCCCTAACCCTCGGCTGCGAAGGTGCAGGGAATGCCATCCCTGCCATGCAGCCGACTCTCGGTATCTTGCCAAGTGTCCGGTATTTCGGTCGTCGACAGGTCGACTGACACAGGTTCGACAGACGATTGTCAGCCGTCAATGCGCAGTGTCCCTACCTGTACCAAGGTAAGTCATGAACCGGCGGAATTGAAGCCCGCCGCTGTCGCAAAGTGCAGGAGACCAGACCATGACCAAGCCGAACGAGCCGGTCCCGGTGCATCAGGAAGGGTCGCAGACCCCCCGGTCCGGTGCGATGGAAGGATGGGGACCGGTCCTGTCGCTGCGCGACGAGATCGACCGCTTGTTCGACGATTTCGGCGGCGGGTTCTGGCGGCGTCCGTGGATGCGGCGCGCCACCGCGCAGCCATCGACCGCGATGGCTTGGCGCATGTCGCCCAATGTCGAGGTGGTCGATTGCGACGGCGCATACCGCATCGCCGCCGAGGTGCCTGGCCTGTCGGCCAAGGACGTGGAGGTCACGCTGAACGACGGCCTTCTGACGATCCGCGGCGAGAAATCCGAGGAACGGCGCGAAGGCAAGGCCGACTATCTCGTGAGCGAACGGCGCTACGGGTCCTTTCACCGGACCCTCGCGCTGCCCGCCGGCGCGGATGGCGACAAGATCACGGCGGATCTGGCGAACGGGGTGCTGACGATCACCGTGCCCAGAACCGAAGCGGCGAAAGCCGCAGAACGGAAAATCGAGATCAAGGCGGCCTGAGTCTCTCGCAGGTCCCTTGTGGGCGCCTGTCCCGGGCGTCTCGGATGCCCGGCGGTAATCCCCAGACCGCCGGGCATTTTCCGTGCGTGGCTGAAGGGCGCCGCGCCAGAATCGGCCGTCACCGGTGCCGCGGCGGCCCCGGACATATCCGCTGACAGCCCCCGTAAAAGCCCCGTTCGGACCCGGATCACGTTGATGTCGGCGTGGCGGCCGCGCCTGCGGCAACAGGCCGGGCGGATCGCTGTCGTCTTCGGCACGGGTGGTCGTGACGCACCGCGCCGGGCGGCGGCGGTGGCAGGCGCGGTGGCGCAGCAGGACCGGCCAGGGCCGGGCCGCAGCCCCGCCCGCCACCGGTGCGCCTGCGCGCGCTGACCGGATGGCAGGCGAAAGGGTGCCCGGCCTCACTCCACCCGTCCGGGATCGACGTAGTTGAGCACCGGGACGACCATCCGGTCCGACGCCACCGTAGGCGCGAAGCCCGACGCGCGCATGCGGTCCAGCCCGTTTGCCGTGTGATCGGCCACGTATTCCTCGCCGCAGAACGGGCAGACCATCGCGGGGATGTTGCGGATGATGACGAGATCCTCGCCCCGCCAGAAGGCGGTCCGGATCGTCTTCTCGATCAGCAGGCCCGTTTCGCAGCGGTCGCACAGCACATGCGCACCGTTCACCGTCGCGGCTTCCATCGCCTCTTGAATGCTCACTTTCATCTATCACACCATCCTTCGGTCTGCTTGGGCGATCCGGCTCATGCCGCATCGTCCGGGGTTGAACATGCCGGGGGACGGAGAGGCGTGGCAAAACCCGCCCCTGCCGAAGCGCGCGCCGGTGGCCCTGCCCTTCTGCCCGCCCCGTCCCGCCGGTCGAGGCGTTTACGGTGAAACAGAACCCGGGGGGCGGCATTGACGGCTGACAACGCCCGCGCGGCGCCGGGCGGGCTCAGGCGTCGATCCGGACGCGCCCGGCGGCTTCGCCGAGGATCCGGTTGCGCAGGCGTGCGTCGAGCGTGATGCGGGCCTCGGTCATCGCGGCGCGGATGCGCCCGGCTTCGAGTTCGGCCTCGTGCCGGAGCGCCCTGCCGATGCGGTCGGCCAGATCGGCGAGGTCCGTCTCGGCTCCGGTGTCGACGTAGTCCTTCATGATCCTCACTCCGCCTGGCTGTGACGCGGTTTCGCGCCTGCAGGAAGGCTGCGGCCTGCCGGACGGTAGGTCATTGACTGCGCACAATCCGCCCCATGCCCGACAGCGCCCGGCGCAGCGCCGCGCCGCACATCGGCGGAACCCCGCCCCGCGGCGCGGGGGCGATGCGCGCGGTCAATGCCGGGGCGCGCGCCCCGGTCATGCTGGCGAGCGCGATGCCCGACAGGACCCGCATCGCCCGACACAGGAGATGACGATGAAACCTTGGATACCTTTCGCGGCCGGGCTTCTTGCCGGATCCGCTGCCATGGCCGCGATGGCGGAAGTCGATCAGAACGGCGACGGCGTGGCGAGCTATGAAGAGATCG
>CAZNMV010000269.1:0-5025 GCA_964573835.1 uncultured Aestuariivita sp.
GTGAACCCGAAGACGAGGCCCGCATAGGGTTCGAGGATCAGTTCCTGCATGAAATAGGCGGTCATCGACAGGAAGACGAAAATGGTGAAGTTGCGCGCGTCGCGTTCGGCCCAGATTTCGGCCAGCCCGTGGCGGAAGGGCATGTCCTCGGGCCGGGGCGAGGCATCGACGCGCCGCTCGATCCCCCAGACGGCCAGCGTGGTCAGGATCACCGCCGACACCGTGACGACGCCGACGATGCGCAGCAAAAGCGCATGGCTGTACGGGTCGAGGAAGGCACCCACGGTTCCCGCCGTCGCCGCGATCCCGAAGATCATCATCAGCCACGTGATCGTCGCTGCCGCCGCGCGGCGCTGCGGTGCGGTGGCCGTGGCCAAAAGCGCCAGAAGCGATGTGCCCGACGCGCCCACGCCGACGCCGATCAAGGCATAAGCCAGAACCGACAGGGCCATGCCGGCGGTAAAGCCCGTCTCCATCACCGTGACGCCCAGCGCGGCCAGGAAGCCGCCCGCTGAAAGGACGGCCATGCCACCGATGATGAAGACCGTGCGGTTGCCCTTGGTGTCCGACCGGAAGCCCCAGTTGGGCCGCGTGATCTGGATGCCGTAATGCATCGCGACCAGAAGCCCGGGCAGCACGGCGGGCAGCGCCAGTTCCACCACCATCAGCCGGTTCAGGGTCGAGGTCATCAAGACCACGACCGCGCCAAGGCACATCTGCACCAGACCCATCCGGACGATATCGGTCCAGGACAACGTGCGCATCATCCCGCCCCCAGTGTCCGGATCGCGAAGGCCGTGATCATCATGCCCGAGACGTACAGCGTGACGCCCGTGCCGTTATACCAGGGCGCCTTGCCCTTGGGGTCGCGGAACATCACCGTCATCGCCCAGAACTGCAGCGCCAGCACGCCCGCGACGCCTGCGGCATGCAGCGGGCGGTCCCACATCATCAGAAGCGCGATCACGATCACCTGCGGCACCGTCATCACCAGGCAGGTGACCTGCGCCGCGCGCTTCGGCCCCAGCGTCACGGGCAGCGAATTGACACCCATCTGCCGGTCGCCTTCCAGCGCCTTGAAATCGTTGAGCGTCATGATCCCGTGCGCGCCCAGACCATACAGCAGCGCGACGATCAGGACCGGGGTCGCGGGCGCGCCCGCGCTCAGCACCGCGGCGCCCGTAATCCAGGGCAGGGTTTCATAGCTGAGGCCCACAAGGCCCGGCCCCCACCAACCTGACCGCTTCAGCCGGATCGGTTCCACCGAATAGGCCCATGCGGCCAGCACGCCAAGGATCGTGGCGGCGAAGCCCCAGGGCCCCAGCTGCCAGCCCACGAACAGCGACAGCGCCGACATGGCCAGCGCGATCCACAGGCCCCAGCGGCCCGGGATGCGGCCCGACGGGATCGGGCGGTCGGGTTCGTTGATGGCATCGACATGCCGGTCGCACCAGTCGTTCGCCGCCTGGGACATGCCGCAGACGATGGGACCGGCGAGGATCACCCCAAGGATGACCAGCGGCCACTGACCGGCAGGCGACACGCCCGATGACACCGCCCCGCAGAGATAGGCCCACATCGGCGGAAACCACGTGATCGGCTTGATCAGCCGCAGCATCGCTGCGGGCTGCGGCCACCGACGGATTGGTATCGTCTCGCTGACAGTCATGTGTAAACTATTGCTGACACATTGAGTCGGCGCAAGCGATTACTGATCGCCGCACGGGGCCAATCCGCCGTATGGGTGGAGGGTTATCTCACAGGGTCAGAGGGGTAGAGGGCCGCGACCGCCTCAGCGGTCATGGCCCTTGTTCAGAAGGCCGTATTTGCGCAGCTTGACGTAAAGGCTCTGCCGCGACAGGCCCAGCATCTCGGCTGCGGCGACGCGGTTGTTGCGCGTGAGGTTCACCGCCGTCTCGATGCACATCTTTTCCACCACGTCGGTGGTTTCGGCGACGATTTCCTTCAGCGTCGCCGATCCGACCAGCTCCATCACGTTCCGGCTCGATTCCTCGGACCCGGCGGCGGCGGGCTGGCGCACGGCTTCGACCCGGCTCACATCGCGGATGATGAAGGCTGCGACGGGCTGCGCGCCGGTCGTGATCCAGGCTGCCGAGATCTCGGCCGACAGGCGCGATCCGAAATCGTTGACGAGCTTGGTGGAATAGATGCGCATCTGTCCGCTGCGCTTGGAATTGTCGAGCAGCATGCTCAGGTCGATCTGGCCGCGATGCAGGAAATCGGCCAGCGACCGGCCCTTCACGCTTGAGGCATGGGCGGCATCGACGAGTTCGAGGAACGAGTCGTTCGCCGCGGTGATCACGCCCTTGGCGTCGGTGAACAGGATCGCGTCGCTGCCGTCGCGGAAAAGCGACACCAGACCGCCGGTCAGCGCGTCGTCGCCTGCCTGGTCGTCGCCCACCGCCTCGATCCGGCACAGCACCACCCGTTCGCCCGCGGCGCGGAACACGGTAGGGCGGATGCGCAGCTGGCGCCGCCCCGACATGCTGGGCACGGTCAGGCCCTGGTCGCCATCGGCGATCGAGGCATTGAGCAGGCTTTCGATCAGCTCGCCCGAACTGCGGTCCTTGAAGGCGTTGACGAAGGGCGCGCCTGACAATTGTTCGCGCCCCATCCCAAGGATGGCCGCGGCAGGATCATTGAGATCCTTCACGCGCCCGTCGCGCACCGACACGAAGACCACCGCCTCGCGCACGCTGTTGAGAAGCACGCGGTAGCGCGCATCGAATTCGCGCCGCGCCTCGTATCCCTTTTCCAGCGCGATCTGCGCATGGACCAGCTGCTGCTGGGCTTCGGCGACCGGGCGCAGGTCGCGCCCGATCAGAAGGGCATCGTCGCTGTCGCCAAGCCGCACGAAGGCATAGCGCACGGGAAATTCCCACGACGCATTGTCGTGGTGGTTCATTTCGAACTGCTTGCGGAGATCGCCGCCCGCCAGGAAGGTCGCATGCGCCTCTTCGAACTTGGCGATGCTTTCCTCGGTCAGGAAATCGGTGACGGGACGCCCCGCCCAGTGATCGAGATTGCCGAAACCGTCGGACCGGCTGTTCAGCATCACCGAAAGGATGACCGCGTTTTCGTCGATGTGCAGCGTGATATCCGATGCGGCAAGCACGACATCGCGCACGACAGCCGGGGTCAGGTGCGCTGCAGTCTCACCTTTTCCGAAAGCCTGGGGGCGTGCGCTCATCGCACCGCCCGCATCAGACTGTGGTTCGACCTTTGCCCGCAATAAGCCAACACCTCGTCAATGTCGGATGTCGCAAGGTCGACACCCGTCAGTCGGTCGAGGCCCGGAACGGCGCTGCATACGATCCCGCCGAGGGCGAATACGGGTGTCGTCGAACCTCGCTGACGAATGTGTTTAACGATTTGTGCAATTGAATCAAGGTCGCGCTCGCGCGAACACGAGAACATGACCACGTCATAGGCGTGCCCGGCGATCCGGGTGCGTATTTCGGCAGCAGGTTCGCCGCAGCTCATCTCGACCACGACGCCCCTGCGGCGCAGCTGCGTGGCCGCCACAAAGCCGCCAAGCGTGTGCTGATCGCCCTCGGGCGTCACCATCAGGCATTCGAGCGTATCTTGCGCCAGCGCGTCGCCCTTGGGATCGGCATGGGCGGCCTCGTTCAGCAGGCTTTGCAGGCGGACGATGGCGATGGTGACCTCGGCGAAGCTCAGTTCGCTCAGCGACCACTTGTGGCCGATGGCGACGGCGGCGGCGGGGATATACTGGTCTATGATCTCTTCGTCGGTCAGGCGGAAGGCACGCAGTTCGTCAAGCGTGGCGCGGGCATCGAAACTGGCCCGGCTGATCACCCGCTTTTCCAGGATCGCGCCAATATAGGGGCGGGCCACCCCCCGCTGGACCCGGCCCTGCCGGGCGTTGAGAACCGACACGACCTCGATGGCAAGGCTGCCGACGGCGCTCAGGCCCCGGATCGACTCCTGCATTTTCTGACCATCATGCGCCATGTCGTGACCCCGCTCCCGGCGTGGCACGCAGTCCGACGCAATAACCCGAGTCGCCGCGCGCCCTTCTACTGTCCATGCGTTGAATCGGGATGTCAAAGCAAATTGACACTTTCCCGCGTCACCCTCTCAGATTCCGGCGAAAAACGGCCTAAATACGCAAAAAATCCAAAAAATGACTGTAAATTCAGCATATCAATCGGCGTCAAATTCGCTTTACGGCGACCGGCTTGCAAGTGTAAGTTTTAATTGACACTCGGCTTGGGGCGGCGATAACCTTCCCCAAGGTGACAGCCAAACCGAGAGGGGGAGTCGGCCTTGCCGCATGCGACGAACGCCCAGACATTGCCTGGCGGGCTTTACACGCCCGAAGAGCGGGCGCGCCGCGACGCGACGATCTGGACCCCGATCCAGGGCATTCTGGCGCCGCTGCAGTTCATCGCCTTTGCCGTCTCGGTCGCGCTTGTCGCGCGCTATCTCTGGACGGGCGAAGGATACATGGCCGCGACCGTGTCGATCCTGATCAAGACCGCGTTTCTCTACATCATCATGGTGACCGGCGCGATCTGGGAGAAGGTCGTTTTCGGACAATACCTCTTCGCGCCCGCCTTCTTCTGGGAAGACGTCTTCAGCTTCGTCGTGATCGCGCTGCACACCGCATACATATGGGCGCTGTGGACGGGTGCGCTTGCGCCGGTCGAACTCATGTGGCTCGCGCTGGCCGCCTATGCGGCCTATGTGATCAACGCCACGCAGTTCGTTCTGAAGCTGCGCGCGGCGCGTCTGCAGATGCAGGCCGCGGAACAGCAGGCGCAGGGGGTGGCGGCATGAACGACCATGCGCCCCTCAAGTCCGCCCCCGGCTGCCGCGATACGCCCGTCCTGAAGCAGCGCGGCCAGCGCGAGGTCTTCTGCGGGCTGACCGGCATCATCTGGCTGCACCGCAAGATGCAGGACGCCTTCTTCCTTGTCGTGGGTTCGCGCACCTGCGCGCACCTGCTTCAATCGGCGGCCGGCGTGATGATCTTCGCCG
>CAZNMV010000270.1:0-4987 GCA_964573835.1 uncultured Aestuariivita sp.
GATCTGCGGGCCTTCACCTTCGACCATATCCGAAGCCGCAACATCCCGGCGCTGCTGGTCACGCATGACGCAGAGGATGCCCGCGCGGCGGGCGGTCAGGTCATTGCGCTTGCATCCGGGTCCTGACCTTCCGGCACCCTGTCAGCGCGGGGGCAGGAACGCGCCGCCGACAAGGCGCAGATAGGCGTCTTCGTCGATGTCGATCTTCGTCTCGTCGGTCTTGCCGTCGAGCACGAGAAAGCAATGCCCGTGCACCGCGCACCACAGCGCATAGGCCCGCGCGGTCACCTCGGCGTCGTCCATGGCGCGGCCCAGATGTTCGGCCACGACGCGCAGGACGATGGCGAACTTGGCCTCGCCTTCCTCGGCCAGTTGCGGATCGTCGGAATGGTGGCCCGCCTGACCGAACATGAGCGCGAAGACGCCCGGTTCGCGGCGGGCGAAGCCGACATAGGCATGACCAAGCGCCACGATACGCTCGGGGTCGCCCGGGGGGTGGGCATCGGCGGCGGCCTGCATCGCGCTGCCCATCCGCGTCATGGCCGCGAGGATCACGCCCCTGAGGATATCGTCGCGGTCGCGGAAGTGGCGATAGGGCGCGGCGGTCGACACCCCGGCGGCGCGGCAGGCTTCCGCGATCGAGAAGCCGTCAGGCCCATCCGATTCGATCAGCTGCCGGACCGCTTCGAGAAGCTGTTCGCGCAGATCGCCGTGGTGGTAATTTTTCTTGTTTCTTATCAAGTCTCTGACCACTTCAAGTTAGCGTCGCTAACTTTATTCCTTGACGATGTTAGTTTCGCTTACATATGTTAGTGAAACTAACATCGCAATCCTTGAGGTGTCTCATGTTACCCGCTGACGCAGCCCGACCGGAACCCCTTTGGCGGCGCGGCGCGCGCATTCTGGGCACCGTCGCGGTCGTGGGCTTTGCCGCCGGGCTTGGTGTTGCGGGGCATGCGGCGCTGTCGGAGCGGGCCGAGGCCGCGGGCGGCGTCACCCTTGCCCCGCTGAACGAGGTGCGGGCCGAACGCCTGCGCCTTGACGCTACGATGCAGATCGAGCGCCGCTTCACCGGCCAGTTCGAGGCGCGGCAGGAAACCGCGCTTGCCTTCGAAGAAGGGGGCACGCTGGCCGAAGTTCTGGTGCGCGAAGGCGACACGGTGGCGGCGGGCGCGGTTCTGGCGCGCATCGACACGCGGCTTCTGGAGGCCGAGCGCGCACGGCTGGAGGCGCAGCGGCAGGCGCTGCTGGCGCAGGCGGAACTCGCGCGGCGCACGAATGAACGGCAGGGGGAATTGCAGGCGCGCGGTCATGCGGCACAGGCGCGGATCGACGAGACCTCGCTGCGGCTTGCGCAGCTGACCGCGGGCCTGGCTGAGATCGACGCGGCGCTGGTCACCGTATCGGTGCGGCTGGAAAAGGCGGTGCTGCGCGCGCCCTTCGCGGGGCGGGTGGGCAGCCGGTTTGTCGACACCGGCGCGATTGTCTCGCCCGGCGCGACCGTGGCGACGCTGCTGGAAGACGGGCCCGCGCGGTTCCGCGTGACGCTTGACCCCGGTCTTGCGGTGCGGCTCGACCCCGGGGCGGGGGTGGACATCGCCGTGGGCGATGCGCTTTTGCCCGCGACACTGTCGCGGCTCGCGCCCGAACTTGACCCGGTGACGCGGGGGCGGGTTGCGGTCTTCGATCTGGCCGATGGTGTGACCGCGCCGCCCGCGCGCAGCACCGGCGAGGTCATCCTGCCGGATGGTCGGGACATGACGGGGGCCTGGGTGCCGCTGTCGGCGCTGCGGCCCGGTCTGCGGGGGACATGGACGATCCTGACGGTTGCGCCCGGCCCGGACGGCGACGCAATCATCGCGCAGGACGCGGTCGAGGTGCTGCAGGTGGCGGAAGGCCGGGTCTTTCTGCGGGGCGGTTTTGTCGATGGCGATCTGTTCCTGCCGGACGGCACGCACCGCGTCGTGCCGGGCCAGCGCGTGCGGGTGGCCGAGTGATGCGCGGGGATCTGGCATCTCTTACATGGCGCGAACCGCGGATCGTCGCACTGGCGCTTCTGGTCATCGTCGCGGCCGGGCTGTCGGCGCTGGTGTCCATCGGCCGGCAGGAAGACCCGACCATCACCAACATCTTCGCGACCGTGACGACGCCCTATCCCGGGGCCGAACCGGCCCGGGTCGAGGCGCTGGTGACGACCGGGATCGAGGACGCCCTGCGCGGCATCGCCGAAGTGGCGGTGATCGACTCGACCAGCGCGACGGGCATTTCCATCGTGTCGGTGGAACTGGCGGATACCGTCCCCGATGACCGCATCGAACAGGTCTGGTCGGAAATCCGCGACGCGCTGGCCGATGCCGCGCAGGACTTCCCCGAGGGCGTGCCCGAGCCGTCGATGGATACCGACGGGGCGGGCGCTTTCGGGGCCATCGTCGCGCTGACCGCCGGGCAGGACGGACTGCCGCCCGCGCTGGTCGGCCGCCAGGCCGAGGCGCTGGCAGACGCCCTGCGCAACGTGCCGGGCACGCGGCTGGTCGACATCTACGGCAAGGCCGAGGAAGAGATCACCGTCACGCTCGACGCCGCGCGCGCCGCCGCGCTGGGCCTGACGGCGGCCGAGGTGACGCAAATCATCCGCGCCGCCGACGCAAAGCTGCGGGCGGGCCAGATCAGCAGCGCACGCGAGGCGCTGGTGGTCGAGGTGGCGGGCGAGATCGACAGCCTGACGCGCCTGTCGGCCATCGTGCTGCGCGAAGGCGACGGTGGCACGGCACTTCGGCTGGGCGACATCGCGCGGATCGACCGGGGGCCGCGCCTGCCGCTGAGCGAAGCCGCGCTGCAGGACGGACATGCGGCGGTTCTGGTGGCGGCCAAGCCCGAAGACGGGCTGCAGGTCGATGCCTGGGCAGCCGCAATCCGCGACGACCTTGCCACGTTCCGCGCAGGGCTGCCCCGCGGGATCGAGGCAGAGTTGGTCTTCGACCAGTCGACCTATACCGTCGCGCGACTGGCCGAGGTGGGTGGCAATATGGCCCTTGGCGTGGGCCTTGTCGTGGCGGTTCTGCTGGTGACGCTGGGCCTGCGCGCGGCGATGATCGTCGCGGTGATCCTGCCCATCGTCAGCCTTGCAAGCCTTGCCACGATGAACGCCATCGCCCTGCCGATCCACCAGATGAGCGTGACCGGCATGATCGTCGCGCTGGGCCTTCTTGTCGATGCAGGGATCGTCATGACCGACGAGATCGGCCGCCGCCTGCGCCGCGGCGCGCCGCGGGTGCGGGCGGTGGCGGATGCGGTGCGGCGGCTTGCCATGCCGCTCTTCGCGTCCACGGCGACGACCGCGCTCAGCTTTCTGCCGATGATCCTGCTGCCGGGGCCTGCGGGGGATTTCGTCGGCTCGATCGCGATGGCGGTCGTCATCATGCTGGGCTGGTCCTTCGTTGTGGCGGTGACGCTGACGCCCGCCATCGCCGGATGGGTCCTGCCCGACCGGACGGCGGGGCGGTTCGCCGCGGGGCTCCCCGGGGGTGCGGTGGCGCGGGCCTTTGCCGCGACGCTGCGGTGGTCGGTGACGAACCCGGTGCGGTCGATCGCGCTGGCGCTGGTCCTGCCGGTTCTGGGTTTCGCGAGCCTGCCGCTTCTGACGGCGCAGTTCTTTCCGGGGGTCGAGCGCGACCAGTTCACCATCGAGGTGGACCTCGCCCCCGGCACTGCGCTGCCCGCGACGGCGGGCGTGGTCGAACGGCTCGACCGCGCGCTGGCCGCGACCGACGGGATCGAGAGCGTGACCTGGATGATCGGGCGGTCCGCGCCCGCCTTCTACTACAACATCGTGGGTGACCGCGACGGCGCGCCGGGTTTCGCCCATGCGCTGGTGCGCACCGCCTCGCCCGAAGCGACAGACGCGGTCCTGCCCGGGCTGCAGCGCGATCTGGCCCGCCTTGCGCCCGAGGCGCAGGTGCTGGTGCGCGGGCTGGTGCAGGGGCCGCCGGTCGATGCGCCGGTCGAGCTGCGCATCGTCGGCCCCGACATCGACGTGCTGCGCGAGGAAGGCGCGCGGCTGCGGGCGCTGGTCGCGGGGCAGCCGCTGGTCACGGTGGCGCGCGCTTCGATCGAGGAAGGCGCGCCCAAGGTCGTCGTCGATGTCGACGAAGGCGCGGCACGGCGGCTGGGCCTGACGCTGGCGGATGTGGCGGGGCAGCTTGAGGCGGCGCTGGTCGGCACGACGGGCGGGTCGCTTCTGGAAGGGGCCGAGGAGTTGCCGGTGCGTGTGCGGCTGGACGATGCGCTGCGCGCCGATCCGGCGGCCCTGCGCGACATGGGGCTGCTGCCTGCCGGGGCCGGTGCCATCGCCGCGACGGGGGCCTATCCCGCGCTGCCGCTGTCGGCGGTGTCGGACCTGCGGGTCGAGGCGGGCGGCGGCACGGTGACGCGGCGCAACGGCGAACGGGTGAACACGATCCAGGCTTTTCTTGTGCAGGGCGTGCTGCCGGAAGAGGCGCTGTCGCTGATCCGCGCCGACATCGCCGCGCAGGGCTTCGCCTTGCCTGCGGGTTACCGGCTCGAGATCGGAGGGGATGCGGATGCGCGCGATTCCACGCTGACGAACCTGCTGGCACCCTTGGGGCTGATCGTGACGCTGTCGATCGCGGTGGTGGTGATGACGTTCCGGTCCTTCCGGCTTGCCTCGGTCGCGCTGGTGGTGAGCGGGCTGTCGGCGGGGCTGTCGATGCTGGCGCTGGCGATCTTCGACTATCCCTTCGGGATCAACGCGATCATCGGGCTGATCGGGTCGATCGGGGTGTCGATCAATGCAGCCCTCATCATCATGACCGCGCTGCAGGAAGACCCGCGTGCGGCGGAAGGCGACCCCGACGCGATGGTCGCCACGCTGATGGACAGCACGCGGCACATCGTGTCGACGACGATCACGACGGTGGGGGGGTTCCTGCCCCTGATCCTTGCGGGGGGCGGGTTCTGGCCGCCTTTT
>CAZNMV010000271.1:0-4936 GCA_964573835.1 uncultured Aestuariivita sp.
CTCGGTACTCGGTCTCGGCACTACGCATGTACTCATCGCATATGCGGAGCGGTACCGCAATGCAACCGGGCTGCTTGTCAGAGACCCTTGGCACCGAACACGACACGCAAGGTACGCCAGAACACCCATGCATCCATGAGGAAGCCGGCATGCTCGATGTAATCAAGGTCCGCCTTCACCTTGCGCCGAGTGGCATCGACACCCTGAGCGTACCCGACCTCGACCTGCGCAAGACCCGAAATGCCTGGCCGGATGGAATGGCGTTCGCGATATCCCGGCACCTGACGGACGAACCGGCGTGCGTGATGGAAATAGTCTGGGCGCGGACCAATCAGGCTCATATCACCACGAAGGACGTTCAGTATCTGGGGGAGTTCATCGATGCGCACCTTGCGCAGGAACCTGCCCAGATGTCGGATCCGATCCGCTTCGACCGGATCCTCGGCACCGCGCACGACCCTCTGCACCGGCAGCATCGTGCGGAACTTCAGTGTCGTGAACGCACGGCAGTCACGGCCCATCCGGGGTTGCGTGTAAAAGAGCGGACCCGGATTGAACAAAGGGTTCAACAGGAAAAGCAGGGACGCGACGAACATCATGACTGGAAGAAGCGTCACAGAAAAAACCACGTCAAACATGCGTTTCACTGCAAAGTAGAAGCGCCTGCCGTCACGCCGCGACTCCGATCCCGCGTTCGACGCGGAAATAGCCGACTCGAAATCAAACACGATTACCCCAGAGAACCGAATTTACCCAAAGTCAATCAATAGACCGTAGCGCGCAGAGTTCAACAGATTCGTATCAAAAGAAGACAGGCTCTCAAAAGATACGTCAGCACACCTTGAGGGTGCTCAGCGCCCGCGTGGGCAGAGATGCGGGCCCCGGCCTCCCCCCAAACATGCCTAACGCGCGCGCCATTGCTCCTATGCGATTGTCCGACCTCAGTTGAGGGCGCCCGAGGCCGAGCTAAGCAGGAACGGGAAGACCTGCTGCAACGCCCGGTTCCAGGTTGTGATCGGCTGTTCCTCGATGAAGATGATGTCGTTCGGTCGCATCGTCATTTGCGTCGCCAGTGTCAGGTTGACCGCGTTCGACGCGTCCAGATGCCAGGCCGTCACCGCACCGAACTCAGCCGGATTGCTCGACGCGCGCAGCACGTAGATCTCGCCGGCATCGCCGGTCATGGTAAGGAATCCACCCGACCCATAGAGAACATCGGCCAGCGTCACTTCGCGTTCGAAGGGCATGGTGAAACGGTTCTGCTGGCGTACCTCGCCTGCAAGATAGACATAGTCACGTTCGACCGCGTCGAATTCGATCCGGCTCTCGAAGTTCTGGCGCGCTTCGTCAAGTTCGGCGCGCCGCTGTGAAACCTCGGTAAAAAGCTCCTCAAGAGCCAATCGCCTCGACATCCTGCGCAGGTTGATGACGTCGATTTCCTGCTGGTAGAACTCGAGCGCCCGGTCGAGATCATAGCTGATGTCGACATAGACGGCGTCACCATTGAGAAGGGTCAGTTCCTGCAGGTTGGTGCGCTGCAGATACTCCTCGACCGGAATCTGGTAAAGTTCGCCGTCGCGGTAGATCCGGATCGAGGCGAATTCCTCGTTGCGTGTCCGAAGTCCGCCAGCCTGGGTGATCGCCTCGCGCAGGTTCAGCGGGTTGAGCGTGATCGGCACGATCGTCGGAGTGCCGACAGCCCCACCGACCGTCGCGCGCATCGACCGGAATTCAGCCACTTCGAGCGAGAAGGACGGATCGATCTGGTTCGATACCAGCGCCTCGAACAGTCGCGACTCGGCCTCTTCCAGGGTCATTCCTGCCATCTGGACAGTGCCGACATCCGGGACCGCGATTGCGCCGTCATCGCGCACGGTAAAGCCCTGGCGCGCACCCTGGGCGCGCAGCAGGCCCGAAAGTTCTCCGATGGTGCTGGCGTTCTGCGTTGTCGAAATCAGCAGCACGTCGCCGACACCGATGCGGTAGGGCGGGGCCTGAACAGCCGGCGGGACCCGCAGTTCCAGCGGCTCAAGCCGGTCTTCGGGGAAGGTGGGCGTTTCGGGCAGCGCGCCAAGACCCAGGGCCGCGCCCCCTGCACCTGCCGTCTGGGAATAGATCGCGGGCAGCGTCTTCGGCCGGAACGGGGCGCGGTTGGCGACCAGAACCGTCTGCGATGTCAGCGGTACGACGCGCACCGACGCGTCGGTCGCCGTGTCACGCACATTCGGGCTGGTATAGGTGATCCCGCAACCCGTCAGAACAGTCGCAGTGAAAGCCGCTGCCAAAAATCTGCCGATCATGTCTTAGCCCCTTGTCCTTGCGGTCCTGCTTAGCCCAGCCGCTCTATCGTCATGTGCCCCAGCCGAGTTCCCATCCATTGCCGCGACTTCAAGACCGTTCCGCTGCGACCCAGCCAGTATGTGTTGATTTCGGCCCCGTCCGGAAGAAAACAGCGCTCGGTCAAGCGCAGCGTATCGTGAACGCGGTCGGAAATCGTGATCGTCTCGGTCACCCGCTCGGCCATCTCGCATTGCTGGGTCTGATATTGGACTGCGCTCTCTCCGTCCAGTGTGGTCTGGAAACGGGAATAGAAGTCGCCCGGCCCGCCCGAGATCAGAGCGCGCGCACTGCCCGATGCATCGGCGCTCATGATGTCGGCGGAAAAACCGCGCGTCGCCACCAGCATCCCGTCGCGAAGCGAGACCGACGCGCCCTGGGCATTCACGAATGTCGCCACGTCCTCGTTCCGCGAAGACAGGGAAAAGACCGCCCCATAGTTGAACCTGTCGAGAGACACCAAGACCTGCGGAACCCCGCCGGCAGCACTTTCTTCGCCTGCCACGATGATGACGACATCACGCGAACCGCCCCCGCCCAGCCCACAGGCGGCGACCGCAAAGATGGCAAGAAAGGACCAGATCCTCATCTCCAGAACCGCCCCCAACCATCTTTCAGTTCGGTGCCCTGACTGTCGTTGATCATCTCGTAGAGACGCGTCGAAACGCCAAGCCGCGCGCCGCCGTCCCGGGTCGTCGGGCGGATCGTATAATTCACGCTGTCACGCCCCGGCTGGCCCGACACCCAGTCGATCGGGATCGTCAGCAGGATACCCTTGTCGAAGGACCCTTCGCCGAAATCGGCCGAAGAGACATCGGTGAAGGTCGCGAAGGCCCCCACGCTCCATCCGTTCTGGAACCGCCGCTCAAGCGTCAGTGTCGCGCCCCAGTCCCCCGCAAGATAGCGGCCGGCGTCGATCTGCCCGAAAAATCCGTTCCCGATGTCATAATAGGCCGACACATGGCCGGTCGCGATCTTGTAGTCCTGCAGGCCGAAACGCGTATCGAAGTCGCGCTGCTGCACGTAGTTCAACTCGACCCCCAGCGCGAAGTCGCTGTCGGTCCGCTGCCAGAGCAGTTCGCCCGAGACACCCGCGAACATCCGTTCGAGATAACCGACGCTGAAGCGGCCATAAACATCCCGCCCCGGCTTGAAGAACCGGTTGGCCGTCAGTTCCATCAGCGCGGGATCGCCTTCGGCGTCATAGAGGGCGAAGTCGCTTCGTACGCGCGGCAGGACCGAGTCCGACCGCCGCGTGGCATCGGCCAGGTTCCCCGCGACACGCTTGCGAACGATACCTTGCAAGACCCAGCCCTGCGCAGGTTCGAACCTTGCTTCGTACTGCACACCGACGTCGGCGCGCACAGGGTTGTCGGGGTCGAACAAGCTTGGGCTGATATAGGGTTCAAACCCGCCAGTGTAGCGCGGATAGAGCCCCGAAACCGGCATGACGGCCCCTTGGGCCGAGTCTATGCCAGCGCGGGCATAGACCGACCAGGAATTGTCGAATTCGAATTCGAGATTCTCGATATCGCTGCGCCGCAGGGTGACCTGCGTGGTCGCAAGCCCGTTCTTGATCACCACGATGGTGAAGGTCTCGACCGACGGGGGAAGGGCCGCGGTCAGCACGCGCGCGGCCCGCCCGACGGCCTGAGCCTGCTGGCGGTAGGTCTCGTTCTCGACCTCGACCCGGGCGCCTGCGGCGGTCAGCGACAGCCCGTGCAGACCAAGCCCGGTCTGTTCGAGCCCAGCGCGGACCCGGGCCTCGACGCCTGCAATCTCCTGCGCGGATGTGGCCCAGTCGACCCCCGGCCGCCACCCGAGCTGTTCGGCACTCGCTGTCGCACGGTTGACGACCGCGGGCGGAGCCGTCTCGCCACCGTTGCCGCGCGGGGGATATTTGGGGTTCAGCGCAAAGGTCAGCTGAATCCCCAACTCCGAACCATAAAGGTAATGTGCCTCGATCGTGGTGCCCGGACGCCACTGATAGCTGACACCGACATTCACCGGGCTGCGGCGGTCAAAGCTTGACGGGCTCTCGAACGGATAGGCGTCTGAGGAATACTCAAGCGTAAAGCGCAGGCGGTCTGTCGCCTGATACTCGACACCACCGAAAAGCGCGGCAGGGCCGCGGAAAAGCTCGTTGAACTCGACCTGGCCGCCGGGGCCGGCAGTCCCGACCGGGCGCGTGGTGAAGCGGTCGGAAATCACGGACAGCGGATTCTTGAAGTTGCCCACACCGGCATAGCGGCCCCAGCCCATGCCCCCGGTGAAGCGGACGCGCGACCCGAAGGTCTTCGACATGACGACATATTCGCCACCGTAGACCCCGGTGCCGAGGAAGTCGTTGACCCCGACCGCAAGCGCCGGACGCCGGACGGTTTCGTCAAACAATTGGTAATGCAGTGTGAAACTGCGGTCGAACAATTCGGCCCCCGGGCCGGGCGCGGCCTGATTTCCCTTGAACCCGTCGATGATCGAATAGCGGAAACTTCCCGACAGTCGTCGCGTGATCTGAAAGGTCAGCGTGTTACGAAGGTTGTTCTGGAACCAGGCGGTGGTGAAGGCCAGAGTGCCATCCTCGGGCACGCCCGCGGTC
>CAZNMV010000272.1:0-4903 GCA_964573835.1 uncultured Aestuariivita sp.
TGGGGGCGGTCCTCGGGGTGATCCCCCTCAGCCTGCGCCCGGCACCCCGAGTCGCGGCGGCCTTGTCACGACACAGGCTGGTCAGGTCGCGACAATCGCGCCCTTCCGGCGGGGGCCGAAGACCGCCGCCAGCGCAAGGATCACGCCCGAGACGGTCGCGATCATGCCCGCCGCGCTCACCGACGCGCCAAGGCCCAGCCAGCCCGGCCCATAGCCCGCCAGCACATAGCCCAGCACAGCCGACAGGATGGCGAAGACCACGCTCCATGCGACCTGAGTGCCCAGCCGGTCGGTCATCAGCCGCGCGGCGGCGGGCGGGCAGATGAACATGGCGATCACGATGATCGACCCCACAGTGTCGAAGGCCGCGACGGCGGCCAGCGCCGAGACGATGACCAGCGCAAGCCCCAGCGCCCCGGTGCGGATGCCCGCCGCGCGGGCGAAGCCTTCGTCGAAGGTGGACAGCGCCAGCGCCCGCCAGAAGATGCCGGTGAACAGCCCCACCGCCAGCAGCGTCACCGCGATCCGCGCCAGTTCCGGCGGCAGACCCGCCAGCGCCACCGGGTCGGCCAGCGACCCCCAGCCCGTGGCATCGAGCCAGATCAGGCTTTCGAGGTTGCCGTAAAGCGCGTGTTCGACATCAAGATGCACGCTCGACGTATCGGATTGTTCCAGAAGCAGCACGCCCCCCGCGAACATCGCGGTGAAGACGACGCCCATCGCCGCGCCCGGTTCGATCCGGCCCAGCCGCCGCACCGCCTCGATCAGCGCGACGGCGACCAGCGCCGCACCGGCGGCGCCGAGGATCATGGGCAGCGTGGCGACCGCGCCGGTGACAAGGAAGGCCACCACGATCCCCGGCAGCACCACATGGCTGATCGCGTCGCCGATCAGCGCCTGCCGCCTCAGGACAAGGAAGTTGCCCGGCAGCGCACAGGCGACAGCGGCCAGCGCGCCGATCAGGATCGGCGTCAGCGACAGGGTGACGAAATCGGCACCCATCAGGCAGTCGCCCCGCGCGGGCCGCCGATGCGGCGGTCGATCTCGGCGATCTGGTCGGGGGTGAGGACCGTTTCGATGTCACGCACCCCGTCGTGAAGCGCTGCTGCCGCCTCGTTCCCCGGCCCGGCGCGCAGCGCGGCCCAGCGGGCCTCGTCGCGCAGGGCGCGGGCGGCGCGGGCCTGTCCCGCCTCGGTCGGGACGCCGTCGGCGCGCACCAGCCCCGCGCGCTGCAGCAGGCGCAGCGTGAGCCCTTCGTAGATCGGCTGGCCATGGGCCAGCGCCAGCAGGCCCTGCCGCATGTGCACGCGGCGGCGGAACCGGTTCTGGCGCAGCGCGGCGGCCAGCACACCGCGCCCCGGTGCCGCCAGCAGCGACAGCGCGAAGATCGCGAAGGCGGTCAGCACGATCATCGGCCCCGTCGGCAGGTTCGGCGCGGTCGCCGACAGCGCCGCGCCCACCCAGGCCGAGACCGCGCCGATCGCGCCCGACAGAAGCACGACGCGGTCCGACCGGTCCGACCAGAAGCGCGCCGCGACCGGCGGGATGATGAGAAGGGCGACGATCAGGATCAGGCCCACGACCTTGAGGCCGATCACCGTCACCGCCATCACCAGCCCCATCATCAGCAAGTCAAGCCGCGCCACCGGCAGCCCCCGCGCCACCGCGTAATCGGGATCAAAAGTGACAAGCGTCAGGGGCCGCCGCAGCGCCAGCACCAATGCCAGCACGAGCGCCCCGCCCCCCGCGATCAGCAGCGCGTCGGCGCGCAGCATCCCGGCGGTGGACCCCAGCAGGAAGTCTTCCAGCCCCGCCTGACGCCCCGCGCCAAGGCTCTGGATCACGGTGAGAAGCACGATGCCGAAGCCGAAGAAGACCGACAGCACCGCGCCGATGGCGGCATCCTCGGCCAGCCGCGTGCGCCGCGTCAGCCAGGACACCGCCAGAAGCCCCACCCAGGCCGACAGCGCCGACCCGGCCAGAAGCCCGGCCAGATTGCGGCCGTCGCCGCCCAGCGCGACCATGACCAGAAAGGCAAGGCCCACGCCCGGCAGCGTCGCATGGCTGATCGCATCGCTGACCAGCGCGCGCTTGCGCAGGAACAGAAACGTCCCCGTCACCCCGGCGGCGAACCCCAGAAGCGCCGCGCCCACCGTGACCAGCGTCGCGTTGTAGCCCAGCTGGAGGGTCAGCGCCTCCCAAAGCATGGGTCAGGCCCCGGCGCCGGGCAGGCGGTCGATCTGCTGGGTCGCCAGCCGACCGCCATAGGTTGCCTGCAGGTTTTCCGGGGTGAAGACCTCTGCCACCGGGCCTTCGGCCAGCTTGCGCGTGGCGATCAGCAGGACATCGTCGAAGTAATCGGGCACCGTGGCGATGTCGTGATGCACCGCCAGCACGGTGCGGCCTTCGTCGCGCAGGGCCTTCAGCACGGCGATGATCGCCTTTTCGGTCGCCGCATCGACGCCGGCGAAGGGTTCGTCGAGCAGGTAGAGATCGGCATTCTGCGCCAGCGCCCGGGCCAGGAAGACGCGCTGCTGCTGGCCGCCCGACAGCTGGCCGATCTGGCGGTCGGCGAAATCGGTCATGCCGACGCGGGCAAGGCAGTCGCGGGCGAAGTCGAGGTGATGCGCGCGCACCCGGCCCAGCAGGCCCAGATCGCGGTACATCCCCATCAGCACCACGTCGATCACACGGGCCGGGAAATCCCAGTCGACGCTGGCGCGCTGGGGCACATAGGCGATGCGGTGGCGCTGCAGTTCGACCGGCGCGCCGAAGGCGGTGATCCGGCCCGACAGCGGCGTCACGATCCCGAGCGCCGCCTTCATCAGCGTGGACTTGCCTGCGCCGTTGGGGCCGACGATGGCCGTCATGGCACCGGCCCGCAGCGTCATGTCGACGGAAAAGACCGCGGGTTGCTGACCATAGGACACGGTCAGCCCGCGGATCGCCAGAGGCGCGCGCAGGGCCGCGGCATCCGCCGCGACCCTGTCGGCATTCGCAACGAGGGAAAGCGCGCTCACGACCCCGCCGCCAGACGCCCATCCATGCCGCGCGGCGGCACGTCTGCGCCCAGCGCCCCGGCGATGATGGTGACATTGTGGTCGATCATGCCGATCCACGTCGCCTCATAGGTGCCATCGGGGCCCATCGCGTCGCTGTACAGCTCGCCCCCGATGGTGACTTCGTGGCCCTTCGCGGCCGCGCCTTCGATCAGCGCGCGGATGTTGCGGTCAGAGACCGAGCTTTCCACGAAGACCGCCTTCACGTCGCGCGCGACCAGCAGATCGACGAGTTCGGCAATGCGGTTCAGGCCTGCCTCGCTTTCGGTGGAGATGCCCTGAATGCCCAGAACCTCGAACCCGTAGGCCTGGCCGAAATAGCCGAAGGCGTCATGCGCGGTCAGCAGCACCCGGGCCGCCTGCGGCACCTGTTCCAGCGACGCGGCGCTGTAGGCGGCGAGCCGCGCGATGTCGGCCGCATGGGCGTCGGCATTGGCGGCGAAGGTCGCGGCGGCATCGGGGCGCGCCTCGGTCAGGGCGCGCTGTACGTCGCGCACCACGAGCGTCCAGAGGTCCGGGTCCATCCAGACATGGGGGTCGAACTTGCCTTCGTAATCGTCATGGCCGCGCAGGCGGTCCTGCGGCAGCGCCTCGGCCACGGCGACCACGGTGCGGGAACGCGACAGATCGGCGAAGAACTCCTCCATCTGCGCCTCGAGGTAAAGGCCGTGCCACAGCACCAGATCGGCCTGCGTCAGCGCGGCGATGTCGCTGCGGGTCTGGCGATAGGCATGGGGGTCGACGCCCGGACCCATCAGCGCGGTGACATCGACCAGATCGCCGCCCACCTGCCGGGCAGCGTCGGCGATCATGCCGGTGGTGGTGACGACACTCAGGCGGTCTTCGGCCAGCGCGCGGGGGGCAGACAGGCCCAAGGCCATCAGCCCGGCGGCGGCAAGGGTCAGGACAGAACGGCGTGCGAACATGAGATCACCCTTAAGGGAATGGAACATATGCTTCTGAATATGCGAGTCACTTGCAGGAAGTCAATGCTCTTGCGACTTATTCGCAATTTGAAGCGGATCCCCGCCACCCGCCTTTCTTGCCAAGCCATCGGCCCCGTGCGACCGTGAAAGCGCCAACAAGGGTTCCACCGATGCAGACCACCGCCCTGACCACGCAGCTCCCCCTCGTGACGGAACCGCGCAATGCGGGGATGCCCCTTGACCTCGACTGGGTGCGGGGGGCGCAGGCGAATACATCGGCCATCGAACGGCGCGCGGCGACGCTGCCGGGGCGGCGGTCGGTCAAGAAGGACTGGCAGGCGGCGTGGCTTTGCCGGGCCGTGTCGTGCATCGACCTCACCACCCTGTCGGGCGACGACACGGAAGACCGCGTGCGGCGGCTTTGCGCCAAGGCGCGCCAGCCCGTGCGGGCCGATATCCTTGAGGCGCTCGGGATGGAGGGGCTGACCGTGGGCGCGATCTGCGTCTATCACGACATGGTGGCAGTGGCGGTCGAGGCGCTGAAGGGGTCGGGCATTCCGGTCGCGGCGGTGTCGACGGGGTTTCCCGCGGGCCTTTCGCCCTTTCATCTGCGGGTGGCCGAGATCGGCGAAAGCGTGAAGGCAGGCGCGCGGGAAATCGACATCGTCATCTCGCGCCGCCATGTGCTGGGTGGCGACTGGCAGGCGCTTTACGACGAGATGCGCGCGTTCCGCGCCGCCTGCGGGGACGCGCATGTGAAGGCCATTCTTGCGACCGGCGAACTGGGGACCTTGCGCAATGTCGCGCGCGCGTCGCTGGTTGCCATGATGGCGGGGGCGGATTTCATCAAGACCTCGACCGGCAAGGAAGGCGTGAACGCCACGCTGCCGGTGTCGCTGGTGATGATCCGCGCGATCC
>CAZNMV010000273.1:0-4892 GCA_964573835.1 uncultured Aestuariivita sp.
GACACCGCGATCACGGCGGGTGCATTCGACATCGCCGCGCGCAACGCGGTCGCGCGGCGCGAAGACAGGTTCACCGCCACGCTGGGCGATGTGGGTCTTTACAGCGGCATTTCGCTCGGGGCCGAGACCCAGTTCGACACGACGACGCGCATCCTCTTCACCAGCCGCGCGCTCCTGACGCAGACCGATGCCGATCGCGCCGTCACCGTGCGGCTGGACGAGGATATCGACCTCGACGAGGCGGTGAAGATCGACACCGTCGGCGCGATTCGCCGCCCCAGTGCCGACGCGACGATCACCGCGACGACCGTGGCCGAGGTTGTCTTCGACGGGGCGCAGGTGCTGGCGCAGGGCGACATCGTGGTCGAGAACGACGCCCGGGCGGCGCTTTATGCCGTGGCCGTCGTCAACGTGGGCGGGCTGGCCGGGTCGCCCGAAGGCTTCAGCCTGGCGCAGCTGACCGAAACGCGCCGGACGACCCTGGCCGGTGCGGCCCTGCTCGAAAGCCGCCGCGGCAGTGTCGCGCTGGGCGCGGGCAGCGCCAGCCGCCCCGTGACGGTCGATGCCGAAACGCGCATCTGGAACGGCGTGGCGATTGGTTCAGGCTTCGCGGACGTCGAACGCACGGTCCTTGTCACCGACGCACAGGGCGATGCCCAGTTCGTGACGCGCCCGCCCAATATCGGGGCACGGGCGCGCCTGACGCAGGACGTCATTCTGGATATCGGGACCGGAGCCCGAGTGCAGGCCGCCCGCGACGTGTCTCTGACCGCGACACGGGGTGCGACCGACGCCTATGCCTATGGCGCGGGGTCGAGCGCCTGGCGCGACCTGACGGGCGAGGCCGCGAACTTCATCCGCGGGCTTGTCGGCGCGGACGAGGTGAGCGCGGACTTCATCACCGGCTTCCGCACCGAAACCGGCCGTGGAGATGTTGTCGTCGAGGGAAGCGTCACGGCCGGCGCCTTCGCCGAGCAGCTTCTGCAGATCAACCGCGCGGGCGAGATCATCCGCCGGATCGGCGAGGAAATCGACGTCACCTTCGTCGAGAACGCCGATATCGGCGCGCTCGTCGATGCCTACATCGCCGCGGTCGAGGCCGAACCGGCAGGCGACGCGGAATTCGAGACCGTGCGCGCGTTCGAGCTCAACCGCCTCGCCATCCTGCGCGACGCGATGTCGGCGCATGACGATGTCACCGTCATGGTGATCGAGGATCTCTTCGCCGCCGGTGGAAACGTCTTTGTCGAGGCCGATGTGCTGCGCGGCACGGGCGATATCACCGCCAATGGCGATGCGCGGATCGAGGTCTTCTCGGACGCCGCCGCGATCATCGATTTCCGGTCGGCCCTGATCCCGTTCGAGGCCGGGGGCGACATCCGCCTCAACGGCGTCAGCGTGCTGTCGAACGCGCAGATCCAGGAACTCAACAACGCAGGCTCGATCACGCTGCAGTCGACCATGCCGCCCGTGTTCGGCCCCGACCCCGACGCGCGTGCGCAGTTCACGCTGTCGCGCTCGGCCGCGGACGGGCCGCGCCCGGTGATCCGGGTGCACAACACCTATGTGGGCACCAGTGGCTGGACCGGCGATCTGTTCGTGACCGGT
Organism: uncultured Aestuariivita sp.; assembly: GCA_964573835.1. Classification (GTDB taxonomy): domain Bacteria; phylum Pseudomonadota; class Alphaproteobacteria; order Rhodobacterales; family Rhodobacteraceae; genus JAGYKE01. The sequence goes on from CAZNMV010000273.1 coordinate 1,609, forward strand.
CGGGTCGAGAACCTGCGCGGCACGGTGGAACTGGCCACCGCCGACGGCAACATCCTGGTCCTTGGCGGCGATATCGAGGCCGGGGCCATCGACATCTTCTCGGGCGGGGATTTCTTCCTTGGCGCGTCCATCGGCGCGCCGCTGGTGAACCTCGGGGCGGATCCGCAGGGCGGGCCGCCGACCGGGCTTTACGGCGATTTCTTCGCCGAGATGGAGGAGTTCCTGCGCGGAAACCGGATCGTTCCGCCCGACTTCGAATACCGCGAGGCCGATGGCGCGTTGCGCGCGGGCGGCAATATCTACGTCTATGCCAACAACATCAACGTCAACGGGCTGGTGCAGGCCGGGATCACCGACTGGTCGCTGTCCATCGCCCCGGGGATCGAGGCGCTGATCGACGCCGCCGGGTTCTCGGCGACCGAAGAGACGGTGCTGTTCAGCCGCGGCTATGCCATCGATCAGGTGAACCCGAACCTGCCCGGTTTCGTCAACCGCGTGCCCGGCATCACCGGCAACGGGGTCGTGCGCTGGGACCCGGTGGCGCGGGTGCTGCGCATCGACCCGATGATCACCCGCGGCGGCTATGTCGAGATGGTGGGGCGCATCGTCTCGACCGGCGGCGGGCGGATCGAGGCCGCGCATGGCTTCGGGCGCATCGGCATCACCAACGACAGCACCCTGCCCATAGTTCTGTCGGAGCTTTCGACCGGCAGTGGCGACGGCGCCGAGGGGCTGATCCGCATCGTCGATACCGCCAGGCCCATGGGCGACGGCTTCCTTGTCACCACCTATCGCAAGCGCGACGACGGGCAGGTCGAGGCGTCGTTCACCAATTCGGGTCAGCTTCTGGGCACCGCGCCGTCGGGCGTCGCCCTGCCCATCGTCACGGCGTGGATTCCGCAGGGCACCGAGGGGTCCTATGATGTGGTCGCCAATTCGGCCATTCGCTACGGACGGGGCGAGACCGAGACCTATCTGACTGTCACCGTCGAGGAGCGCATCGTCAACCTGTCCAACGGCGCGATACTGGGACCGGTCGAGGTGTCGTCGAACACGTCGTCCACCGTGGCGGCGCGGAACACGACGGAAATCACGACATCGGCGCAGGCCGGGCTTGATGGCTATGCCGTCACGACCGATTTCACCGGCCCCGAACCGGTATCGACGACCACAGGGAACTGGACCCGGGTCAGCGACGAAACCCGTCAGGCGGGCCTTGGTGATCCGCAGCTGGAGCTTCAAACGCGCGCCACCGTAGAGACCGAGCGCGAGCGGCGTCATATCGACCATCTGCTCAAGGCCGATTTCCCCATCGCCATCGGCTTTACCGGATACGAGAGCGGCGAGATCACCATCGACAGCCGGGGCACGGTTTCGCTGACCGGCTCGGTCGTCAACCGCTCGGGCCCGACCAGCATCCGCGCCATCAACCCCGCCGCGGGGGCCGATCCCACCGCGTCGATCTTCATGCGCCGCGATCCGATCCTGAACGTTGCGCGCCTGCGGCTCGAGGCCGACCGCCACATCGTCGGCGGCGCGCCGGGGCAGAATGTCGCCCTCACCACGACGCCGATCCTGATCGATCAGGCCCCGGGGCGCGGGCTGGAACTGCGCGCGGGCGGCGTGATCCGGGTCGAGTCGATGGGCGACATGCTGCTGCGCGAAGTGATCAGCAGCCGCGCTGTGCCTGGCGTATCCTCGGCCATGCGCGGCGATGTCACGCTGCGCGCCGCGGGGTCCATCCTTGTGAGCGACAACGCCGTCGCAGGCGCGGTGGTCGAAGGCAGCAACATCACACTGGTGGCGCGCTCGGGAACCATCGGCACCGAGGAAACTCCGCTGCGCATCACCGCGACCGGCATCCTCACCGCCCGCGCCGGGTTCGACATCGCCATCGACAGCCCCGTCCAGAGCATCACGATCGACCGGGTCGAAAGCCGGGCGGGCGATGTCCTTCTGACCAGCGCCGGGTCCATCCGCGACGGCAACGACACGATCCTCGACGACCGGCGCGCCCGCGACGGGCTCCTCGAATTCCTGTGGGACAGCATCGGCCTTCGCGACACCGCAACGCTCGCCGATGGCACGCCCAACACCCGCGAGGAAGACGCGCTGGGCCGCCTGATCGCCACCCAGACCCGCGCCTATCGCGATTACTGGGCGATCCGGGGCGCGGGCCCCTACGACCCTGCCACGGTGCTGGGCCTGTCGCCGGAAGAGACCGCCGCCCTGACCGCGCAGGGTCTGGGGGCCGCCGACCTCGACGCCATCGTCGCGGGCCGGACGGAAGCCTATCACGCCGCCCATGCGCTCTTCGGATCGGCCAGCTTCGATCCCGGTTTCGCCTATGCGCCCAGCGCGCAGGACCTGACGCGCATCGCGACCGATGTCTTCCTGTCCGACAGCTTCCTTGGCCTTGGGCTGCGGGCCGATCTGGTGCTGGAAGTGCCCGATACGCAGGTCATCTCGGAGGCGCTGAACATCGTCGGGCGCAATGTCACGCTCGAGGCCGGGGCCAGCATCGGGGCCGAGATCGAGACCGCACCCATCACCCGCGGCAGCGCCCTGACCGAAGACCTGCTGCTGCGGCTCTGGACGGCCGAACGCTCCGATTTCCGCTTTGTCGACGACGACACGCTGATCGTGCGCCAGATCGAGGATATCGACCTTGTCGCGCGCGGCGAACTCGACGCTGTTGCGGGGCGCTTGGTTGCCGGGTTGCCTGCGGATGGCGACATCTTCATCAGCAGCCCCGAAGCGCTGGTCCTGCGCCGCGTCGTGGGCCTGCGGGACGTGCGGGTCAAGGCCTCGGGCGGGCTGACGGGCGCGGGCGCGCCGGGCACCATCCCCGGCGTGGTCGGGCGCAACATCGTGCTGGAAGGCGGGCTGGGCGGTATCGGCGCGGTCGCGCAGGCGATGTCGGTCATCCAGGTGCCCGGCGGCAGCGTCGTCGCCCGGGCGCGCGACGACATCGCGATCCTGGCCCTGGGCGGAGACCTCGACATTTCCGAGGTCTTCTCTGCCGAAGGGGTCGCCACGATCGTGGCCGCCGCGGGGTCGATCCGCGACTTCAACGACGACGACCGTGCCGACATCATCGCCCGCCAGATCGTGCTTTCGGCCAACCAGAGCCTTGGCGAGGCGACCGACAAGCTCGACATCGACCCGCGCGGCCCGGTGCGGCTGATCACGGCGGGCTCGGTCGAGGGCGGCACCTTCCTCAACGTGACCGGCGGCGATGCGGTGGCGCTGGCCGTGGGCTCGGTTCAGGCCGAGACGCATCT
>CAZNMV010000274.1:0-4885 GCA_964573835.1 uncultured Aestuariivita sp.
ATAGCCTTTGGGCTTCTTGCGGACATAGGTCATGGGCAGGGCCATGCGTTCGGCGACAAGGGCGGCGAAGGGAATGCCCGCCGTCTCGCCGCCAGCGACGATGTCGAAGGCCTCGAGGCCCGCGTCGCGCATCACGGTCACGGTGAGGAAATCCATCAGCACCGAGCGGATGCGCGGAAACGAGATCAGCTTGCGGCAATCGATATAGGTGGGGCTGGGCAGACCGCTTGCCAGAATGAAGGGGTCGTCGGAATTGAGATGCACCGCGCCCACTTCGAGCAGCATGCGCGCGCTCAGCCGGGCGATTTCATCCTGCGGGGGGAAGCTTGCGGGGATCATAGGGGGGGTGGTCCTTCTGGCAGCGGCGGAGATGCGTATTTGGAACGAGAAGAAGATCAGGCCACGCGCCAGTGCAGCGGCATCATCGGGTCGAACACGGTCACGGGGCCGTCTCCGGTGTCGATCCTGGCCGGATAGGCGACCGGGTCGCCCTTTTCCAGCGTGATGCGGTCCTCGTTCGGCGGCAGCCGGTAGAAGGCCGGGCCGTGGAGCGAGGCGAAGCCTTCCAGCCGGTCGAGTGCGCCTTCCTGTTCGAACACCTCTGCCAGGATCGACATCGTGTTGGTCGCAGTGAAACAGCCCGCGCAGCCGCAGGAATGTTCCTTGAGCGCGTCCACATGGGGCGCGCTGTCGGTGCCCAAAAAGAAGGTCGGATCGCCGGAGGTGACGGCGGCGCGGAGCGCCAGGCGGTGTTCCTCGCGCTTGGCGACGGGCAGGCAGTAGTAATGCGGCCGGATGCCGCCTGCGAGGATGTGGTTGCGGTTGATGATCAGGTGATGGGTCGTGATCGTCGCGCCCAGATCGGGGCCGCCCGCGCGCGCATAATCGACGCCGTCGCGGGTGGTCACATGTTCCATGACCACGCGCAGGCCCGGGGTGCGCCGCCGCATCGGGTCGAGAATGCGGTCGATGAAGACCGCTTCGCGGTCGAAGATGTCGATGTCGTGGTTCGTCACCTCGCCATGCACGCAGAGCGGCATGCCGATTTCCGCCATCCGGTCGAGCACGCCCTGCACTTTCGCGAAGTCGCGCACACCAGAGGCGGAATTGGTCGTGGCCCCCGCCGGATAAAGCTTGACCGCTGTCGCGAGGCCCGAGGCATGGGCGGCGGCGACGTCGTCGGCGTCGGTATCCTCGGTCAGGTAGAGCGTCATGAGCGGGCGGAACGTCATGCCCTCGGGCAGGGCGGCCATGATGCGGTCGCGGTAGGCCGCGGCCTGCGCACCCGTGACCACCGGCGGCACAAGGTTCGGCATGATGATCGCGCGGGCGAAATGGCGGGCGGTTTCCGGCAGGACGGCCTGCAGCATCGCGCCATCGCGCAGGTGCAGATGCCAGTCGTCGGGGCGGCGGAGTGTCAGTGTCGTGCTCATGGCCAAGGGGCTAGCACGGCGCCGGGTCACTGGGCCAGAGGGAAAGCGGTCAGCCCGCGTCGGTGGGCTGGGGGATTTTGCCGTTTGCCGCGCTCCGTTCCAGCCGGTCGAGGAAGCGTCTGAACTTGGGCGCATGCATGCGGTCGGTCACGTTGCGGCACAGAAGCGCCAGCAGATAGTCGCGCTCGGTCTGGGCGAGGTGCTGCAGGAGGTTCTGCAGATAGGGGCGATAGTCGCGCCGCTTGCGCCAGACGCGGTGAAAGCCCGCCTCGGTCAGCTTGCCCGCGCCGGCGGCGGCGATCAGCGGAACGAGAAGCTTCATTTCGATCAGGTTGGTCTGCAGCGCCTGGCCCATGTGCCACAGCCGCAGCCGCGTCACGTTGCGCGCCTGAAAGAGCGTGGCATGCATCGCGTCAAGCTGAACACGCGGATCATAGAGCACGAAGGCCTGCGCCGCGGGTTCAAGCATGTCGGGCGCATAGCCGTAGCGGTCGGTGAACGAGACACGCCGCATGTCGGGAAACCGGTTGTCCCATTCCGTCATCCGGGGGTCGAGCGTCGCCTGCGGCTGGATCGCGAGCACTGTTGCACCGGGCGAGGCGACGGAATAGGCCGCGGCCGCATAGGCGCAGGGCCCGGCTCCGTAGAAGACCACGCGGTCGAAATCTTCGAAGAAGCCGTCGTCGATGAGCCGGTCGAAGAAGCCGTAAAGCAGCGGGTCGCGGAACCAGGTGTCGCCGTCCGAGATGATGCACAGATGCGACCAGCCTTTGCGGCGCACCAGTTCGAAGCCAAGCGGCAGCGCGTCTTCCGACAGCGACCGGATGCCGCCCACGGTTTCGAAGCTGACCAGGAGTGTGTCGCCTTCGTCCACGAAGGTGGCGAAGTGGCGTGGCCCCAGCGGCTGGAACATGCCGCAATCTTCCGCGATCTCGGTCAGGCCCGCCTTCCAGGCGGTCTTGTCCAGATCTGCGAGTGACTGGTTCAGGCTGTTGGGTGCGTCCTGCATCCGATATTCGTCCTCATCGCTCCGACCGTCTTCCGGGCCGGTGGCTTTACAATGGTCTAGGCGCGGATTGGGGCGAAAATGCGAAGAAACCGTGCCGGTTTCGGAGCGGCGCGCTCAATCGACGTCGCTGTCGGTCTGGCGGCCGCGCTGGGCGTAATGCGTGAGGATGCGCGCCACGGGCACCCCGATGGGCCGCGACGGCTGTGCCATGAGAAGCCGCGCAAAAAGCGCGCGGTAGGGTTCTTCGAGCAGGAGCGCCTCGAACCGTTGCAGGCGCCATGCGACGGCGCGGGCATGCAGATCGCCCAGCACCGGGTCGGACTTCAGATCTTCGAGGATGGGCGCGCTGCGCGGCGCCATGGCCAGGATCGTTTCGTCGGTATCGGTGTTGAAGTTGCGTTCGATCCAGTAGTCGAGACCCAGCATCTGGTCGGCATGCACCGCGCGCCCGCGCGCGGCCTTCATCACGAAGCTTTCCATCGCCCCCAGCGCATAATGGTTGAGCTGGACGAGCTTCACGTTTGACTGCCCGAAATTCGAAAAGATCCGCCGCGTCTTGAACTGGTCGGACAGCTCGCGCCCTTCGCCGTCGAACCAGCGCGCTGCGTCCAGCCGCGCACGGTCGGGATCGCGCGGGCGGTGGACGCCGAGCTTCCGGTATGTCCCGTCGTTTCGGTAAAGCGTCTTGAACATCGCCGCGCGCCAGGGCCAGGGCAAGTCGACGGGGGCGGCGCGGGTGAAGGTCTGGGTCACCGGGTGGTCGGTGAAGCGGACCTGATCGGCATTGCCGAAGAGCCGCCATGTCAACGTGATCGCGCCGGCCTTCGGCAGCGCCGCCATCAGAGCGGGCAGCGTGCGGTCGCCCACATGGACATTGACGAATTCGTCGATGTCGATGGGCAAAAGCCAGTCGGCCGCGCGCACTCTGTCATGGGTTTCGGCGATCTTGAGCGCGGTGAACTGGATGCCGCGCTGATCATAGGGGCCGTCGTTGCGCACATGGGTGACGTGGCCCATCCCGGCCAGCCGGTCGAGCATCGCATCGGTGCCGTCGTCGCAATCATTGGTAAAGGCCAGCACATGGTCCACCCCGGTGGCGAGGTGGTGCGCCAGCCATTCCAGCACGAACGCGCCTTCGTTGCGCAGCGTGAGGATGGCAAGGATGCTCACCCGGGCGCCCTCAGGTCTCGAGATCGAGGGCGAGGGCATAGGCCACGCGCTCGGCCTCGGTCAGGCGGATGCGCAGCGCCTCGTCATAGAGGTCCCGGAATTCGGGGATACCATGCAGTTCCGCCGCCTTGGCCTTGTGCCAGGCGAAGCCCGCCGCGTGAAGCTCTGCCAGCCTGGTGTCTGCGAGAAGCCGGTCCATTTCGGCGCGCAGGCGGGGGATGTTGCGCTTGATCGTGATGTCGCGGTGCACCGACCAGTCCATGCGGATCCAGTAGTTGAGCCCGATCGACCTGTCCACATGCAGCGCGCGGCCCCGCTGGCGCTTGACCAGAAAGCTTTCGGCCGACCGCAATGCATAGTGGTTCAGTTGCAAAAGGTCATAGCCGATGGATTTCTTGGAATTGCGCCAGCCCTTCTCGGCCGCTTCGCGCGTCATGTCCTGACCCGATCCGTTGACCCAGCGCACCTTGCCCGCCAGCGACGGGTCCAGCTTGTTGGGGCGGTGGCAGCTGAGCTTGGAATAGGCCCCGATGTTGCGGAACATCGTCTTGAAGCCCCAGGCGGTATGCGGCTTGGGGCAGTATTTCGGCGCGCAGGTGTCGAACTGGTCGATCACCAGATCATCGGCCAGTTCGGTCACGTCGTTATGCCCGAAGAGCCGCCACGTCATCGCGACATTGGTCGCCCCCGGCGTCCGGGCGAAGAAATCGTCCAGCGTGCCGTTGCCGCAGCGCACGTTGATGAATTCGTCCACGTCGATATGGATGATCCAGTCGGCCTGCCGCACCACGCTTTCCTTCATCGCATGGTTCAGCGCGTGCTGCTGGGGCGACTTGCCCTTCCAGTCGTCGTTGTTGCGGTGCTCCACGATCCCCAGCGCGTCGAGCCGGGCCAAAATCGCGTCGGTGCCGTCGCTGCAATCGTTGGTGTAGATCAGGAACTGGTCGATCCCGATGGCCCGGTGATGCGCGATCCACTCAAGGATGTAGGGCGCCTCGTTCTTCATGCAGGCGACGATGACGTTGCCGGTCGATCCCGGCGGCAGGGCGCGGGGCGGGGCGGGGACATAGGCGGCGGCCAGCTCTTCCTCGTTCACCGCGCCGATGCGGTTGTGCGGCGCGAAGGGCGACCGCACCAGCGTCTGCAGCTTCTGCACGGCCAACGGCGGCAGGATCGGGTGATCGGGGGCGGTCTCACCGCCCTTGGCCGCTTTGGTTGATGCCGCACCATCTTCAGGTTTGTTCGCTTTTTCATGGTCCTGCGTGGCGCGGTC
>CAZNMV010000275.1:0-4839 GCA_964573835.1 uncultured Aestuariivita sp.
GTCGCCCACCGTGAAGGCCGAGACCGCGTCAAGGTCGATGATGGTATTGCGCGCCTCGCGCGGCTGGGACAGGCCGTGCTGGCCTGCGCGCGCCTGCAGCCGTTTCCAGCCCGGCGAATTGTAGACATTGGCTTCGGCCACGCGCGCCTCGATGCCTGACGCAGGCGCGGCCGCGCCATAGCCGCCGCCGTAAAGGCCGGGCGGCGTCAGCACGTCGACATGCGCCTCGGGCAGTTCGTCGATGAAGCGCGAGGGAAGCTGCGACTGCCATTGCCCATAGACGCGGCGGTTGCCCGCGAAGGAAATCGTGCAGACCTCTTCTGCGCGGGTGATGCCGACGTAAGCGAGGCGGCGTTCCTCCTCGAGCCCCTTGAGACCGCTTTCATCCATGCTGCGCTGCGACGGAAACAGCCCGTCTTCCCAGCCGGGCAGGAAGACGGCGGGAAATTCCAGCCCCTTGGCCGCATGCAGCGTCATGATCGAGACCTTCTCGCCGCCGTCGCCGCTGTCGTTGTCCATGATGAGCGAGACATGTTCGAGAAACCCCTGCAGGTTCTCGAATTCCTCGAGCGCCTTGACCAGTTCCTTGAGGTTCTCGAGCCGCCCCGGCGCTTCGGGCGTCTTGTCGTTCTGCCACATGGCGGTGTAGCCGGACTCGTCCAGGATGATCTCGGCCAGTTCCACATGGGTCACGTCCGGGTCGCCCGCCATGCGGCCCCAGCGGCGGATGTCGTTGACAAGCTGGTCCAGTTCCGCCCCCGCCTTGCCCTTGATCAGCCCCGCCTGCACGGCCAGCCGCGCGCCGTCGACGAGCCCGGTGCCATTGGCGCGCGCGGTCTTCTGGATGATCTGTTGCGCCTTGTCGCCAAGGCCGCGCTTGGGCGTGTTGAAGATGCGTTCGAACGCCAGATCGTCTTCCGGCGTCGTGACCACGCGGAAATAGGCCATGGCATCGCGGATCTCGAGCCGTTCGTAGAAGCGCGGGCCGCCGATGACGCGGTAGGGCAAACCGATGGTGAGAAAGCGGTCCTCGAAGGCGCGCATCTGGTGCGAGGCGCGCACCAGGATCGCCATGTGGTCAAGCGACAGGGGTGCCATGCCGCGGGTGCCGTGGCTCATCGCCTCGATCTCGTCCCCGATCCAGCGGGCTTCCTCCTCGCCGTCCCAGTGGCCGATGAGGCGGACTTTCTCGCCGTCGTTCTTGTCGGTCCACAGCTCCTTGCCGAGCCGGCCCTCGTTGCCGCGGATGACACCGCTGGCGGCCGCAAGGATATGCGGAGTGGATCGGTAATTCTGCTCCAGCCGCACGACATGGGCGCCGGGGAAGTCCTTCTCGAAGCGCAGGATGTTGCCCACTTCGGCCCCGCGCCAGCCGTAGATCGACTGGTCGTCATCGCCCACGCAGCAGATGTTGCGGTGCCCCGCCGCCAGAAGCCGCAGCCAGAGATACTGGGCAACGTTGGTGTCCTGGTATTCGTCGACGAGGATATAGCGGAAGCGGCGCTGATATTGTTCCAGCACGTCCGGATGCGTCTGGAAGATATGGACCATGTGCATGAGCAGGTCGCCGAAATCGACGGCGTTCAGCTCGATCAGCCGGCGCTGGTATTGGGCGTAAAGCTCGGTGCCGCGGTGGTTGTAGGCGCCTGCCTCGGACGCGGGCACCTTCTCGGGGGTGAGCGCGCGGTTCTTCCAGCCATCGATGATCGAGGCAAGCTGCCGCGCGGGCCAGCGTTTGTCGTCGATGTTCGCAGCCTGGACCAGTTGCCGCAGAAGCCGCAGCTGGTCGTCGGTGTCGAGGATGGTGAAGTTCGACTTCAGGTGCGGCGCGGCGCGATCGCCGTCGCCCTGCGCGCCGATCAGTTCGGCGTGCCGGCGCAGCAGCTTCACGCAGATCGCGTGGAACGTGCCGAGCCAGGGCATGCCTTCGACGCCTTGGCCCAGCATCGCACCGACGCGGTTCTTCATCTCGCGCGCGGCCTTGTTGGTGAAGGTGACGGCAAGGATCTGGTCGGGGCGCGCCTTTGCCTGCGTCAGCAGATGCACGATGCGCGCGGTCAGCGCCTTGGTCTTGCCGGTGCCTGCCCCCGCGAGCATCAGGACAGGTCCGTCGAGACGTTCAACCGCCTCGCGTTGCGCCGGGTTCAGCCCGTCAAGATAGGGCGCGGGCCGGGCCGCCAAAGCGCGGGCCGACAGCGAGGGGCGCTCGAAAGTGCCGGGGTCGTCGAAACTGCTCATGCGCGCGACAATAGCGCGGGGGCGGGCGGAGGGGAAGAAGAGTTCCTAAAATGTTCCGGAGGTTTCCCGCATTTTCCGCGCCGTCTTGCCGGGGATGCCCGCTCTGTCATAATCTGGCGCAAACGGGCAGGGAATTCGATGGAACAGGGGCTTCGGGTCGTCTTTCAGACGCGGTATTCTTTCCTTGGAAGCTCGGGCTGGCGGTCCGAGGCCAGCAAGGATGCGGCCGTGCTGTTCGACCCCGCGCGGCTGGCGCGGCGGTTCGATCTGTTCTGCCGGATGAACCTCGCCTGCCTGCGCGACCAGACCGACGGGAATTTCCGGCTTCTGGTGCTGACCTCGACACAGATGCCGGCCGATCATCTCAAGCTTCTGACCGAGGCCTGCGCCGACACGCTGGGTGCCGAACGCGCTCTGGTGCTGCCGCGCGCGCCGGGCGGCGCGGGGCAATGGCTGCGGCAGTTCATGCAGCGCAAGATGGCCGATGTGAGCCATTCCGCCCAGGTGGTGCTGGACGATGACGACGCGGTCTCGACCGATTTCGTCGAAAGCGTCCGGCGCGAGGGCGAACATGCGCTGCGCAGCCTGCGGCCCGGGCAGGACTGCGTCTATCTTTCCTATGCCACGGGGATGACGGCGCGTTTCAACCCCGATGGCGGCGTCGATCTGATGGACCGGGTGGTGCCCTTCACCAATCTCGGCCTGACGCTGGTCGCACCGACGGGGACGAAGCGCAATCCCTTCATGCTTGCCCACAAGAAGGTGGCGCGGCGGCATGATGTGCGCGTCTTCTACGACCAGCGGCCCTGGTATCTGCGCGCGGTCCACGACACCAACGACAGCCGTGCGCTGCATGGCGACGACCCCCTTCCGGCCGAGCGGGTGAAGGCCGCGATGGCGCAATTCCCGCTGCTGCGCGGGCTGGACATGGCGGCCCTGCGCGCGGAAGCGCAGCCCCGGGCGGCCGAGTAACCGCCTTGGCCGCAGGACCCGAAAGCAGGCTCGATGCGCTTTACCCGGGCGTGGCCGATCTGAAGCGGCGCGCGCAGGCGCGGCTGCCGAAATTCGTGTGGGAGTATCTGGACAGCGCGACCGGCGAGGAAACGACCAAGCGGCGCAACCGCGAAGCGCTCGACCGCGTGGGGCTGATGCCGTCGGTCCTGCACGGAGAATTCGCACCCGACCTGTCGGCGCATCTGCTGGGCCGGACCTTCCCCGCGCCCTTCGGGATCGCGCCCATCGGCATGTCGGGCCTGATCTGGCCGGGGGCCGAGCCGATGCTGGCGCGCGCGGGCGCGCGGCTGGGCCTGCCTTACGCGATGTCGACCGTCGCCGCCGCCGCGCCCGAGGACGTGGCCCCCCATCTCGGCGCCGACGCGTGGTTCCAGCTCTATCCCCCGCGCGACGAAGGCATCCGCCGCGACATGCTGGCGCGTGCGCGCGACGCGGGCTTTTCCACGCTGATCCTGACGGTGGACGTGCCCGTCGCGTCGCGCCGCGAACGCCAGACCCGGTCGGGCCTGACCCAACCGCCGCGGCTGACCCCGCGGCTTCTGGCGCAGGTGGCGCTGCGGCCCGCCTGGGCGCGGGCGATGGCGCGGGGCGGCATGCCGCATATGCGGATGCTCGACAAATACACGCCCAAGGACATGGGCAACCTGCCGTCCACGGCGCATGTGGGATACCTGCTGCGCACCTCGCCGGACTGGGCCTATCTCGACTGGTTGCGCGCCAACTGGGAGGGCCCGCTGATCGTCAAGGGTGTGCTGCGCACCGGGGATTGCGCCCGGATCGAGGCGGCGGGGGCGGATGCGATCTGGGTGTCGAACCATGCGGGCCGCCAGTTCGACGCGGCGCCCGCGACGATCGACGTGCTGCCGGGCATCCGGGCTGCGACGAAGCTGCCGCTCATCTTCGACAGCGGGGTGGAAGGCGGGCTCGACATCCTGCGGGCGCTGGCGTCGGGGGCGGACTTCGTGATGCTGGGGCGCGCGTGGCATTTCGCGCTGGCCGCGTTGGGCGAGGTGGGGCCGGATCACCTGCATCACATCCTCACGAAGGACATGATCGCCAACATGGGTCAGCTGGGGGCGCGGACGCTGAAGGACTTGCCCGCGCCCTTCGCGCTGCGCTGAGGGGGCGTTTTCCGACGCGGAAAACGGACGGGATTTCGACACGAAATCCCGCGCCGGGCGGGACTGGTACGCCCTGGTCCGGAAACCGCGTCGGTTTCCGGGCAAGACCCTGCGTCAGGGTCTTGCCCCGGGTATCAGAGGCCCTTCGCCCGGTAACTTGCCGCGACCTTGCCGATTGACACCAGATAGGCCGCCGTGCGCAGGTCCTCGACATCACCGCGGCCATGCCAGACCTCGCGCATCGACTGGTAGGCGGTGCGCATCGTGTCATCGAGCCCCGAGCGCACCAGTTCCAGTTCATCCGCCCCGCGCAGGTATTTCGCCTTGAAGTCGGGCGACAGCGTCCATGTCTTGCCAAGACTGTCGGAGAGCGCCTCGAGTTCGTCCACGACCAGCTGGTGGCGCGCCTCTTCCTGGCGGCGCTGCATCCGGCCGAAACGGATATGGCTGAGGTTCTTGACCCATT
>CAZNMV010000276.1:0-1593 GCA_964573835.1 uncultured Aestuariivita sp.
CGCAAGGCGGGGCTGATCGCGGAACCCATCGCCGCGGCCATCGGCGCGGGCATGCCCATCACCGACCCCACCGGCAACATGGTCGTCGACATCGGCGGCGGCACGACCGAGGTTGCGGTCCTCAGCCTTGGCGACATCGTCTATGCGCGGTCGGTCCGCGTGGGCGGCGACCGGATGGACGAGGCAATCATCAGCTACCTGCGCCGCCAGCAGAACCTTCTGGTGGGCGAATCTACCGCCGAGCGGATCAAGACCTCGATCGGCACGGCCCGCATGCCCGATGACGGGCGCGGTCAGTCGATGCAGATCCGGGGACGCGACCTGCTGAACGGGGTGCCGAAGGAGATCGAGATCAGCCAGGCCCAGGTGGCCGAGGCGCTGGCCGAACCGGTGCAGCAGATCTGCGAGGCGGTGATGACCGCGCTCGAGACGACGCCGCCGGACCTTGCGGCCGACATCGTCGACCGGGGCGTGATGCTGACCGGTGGTGGCGCGCTTCTGGGCGATTTGGACCTCGCGCTGCGGGAACAGACCGGGCTTGCGGTGTCGATCGCGGACGAAAGCCTGAGCTGCGTGGCGCTGGGCACCGGCAAGGCGCTGGAGTACGAAAAGCAGCTGCGTCACGTCATCGACTACGATAGCTGACGCGCCGCGCCTTTTGGTGCACATTCGGAACAACCGACCCTGAAGAGGACAGCCCTTGGCGAAGGACCGTTCCAATCGGGATGAATACACCGCCCCCCTGCGGAAGCTTCTGCTGGGGATCATGGTGCTGTGCCTGATCGGTCTGGTGCTTCTGTGGCGCATCGACAGCCCGAGGGTGGAACAGTTCCGCGCGCAGGTGGTGGACCGCGTCGTGCCGGGCATGGACTGGGCCATGGCGCCGGTGACCGGCATGATCAACCTTGTGCGCGATTTCCAGTCCTACCAGCGACTGGTCGAACAGAACCGCGAATTGCGGTCCGAGCTGCGGCAGATGCAAGCCTGGAAGGAAGCGGCGCTGCAGCTTGAACAGGAAAACGCGCGGCTTCTCGATCTCAACAATGTGCGGCTTGACCCCCGGCTGACTTTCATCACCGGGGTGGTCATGGCCGACAGCGGATCGCCCTTCCGGCAATCGGTGCTTCTGAACGTGGGCGCGCGCGACGGAATCGTCGACGGCTGGGCGGCGATGGACGGCATAGGGCTTGTGGGCCGCATCGCGGGGGTGGGGCAGAACACGTCGCGGGTGATCCTTCTCACCGATGCGACCAGCGCCATTCCCGGGACGATCCAGCCATCGGGGCAAAAGGCGCTGGTGGCGGGCGACAACAGCGCGGCGCCGCTGCTGGATTTCGTCGAGAACCGCGACCAGGTGCGCCCGGGCGACCGGGTCGTGACATCGGGCGATGGCGGGGTGTTTCCCGCCGGCCTGCTGGTGGGCGAGGTGGCGATCGACCCGGCGGGGCGGCTGCGGGTGCGGATGGCAGCGGATTTCGGGCGGCTCGAATTCCTGCGGCTTCTGCGCCATCACGGCACCGAGGCAATCAGCGACCCGGGCGGTCTGGTGGCGCCGGGGCCGCCTGCGATGTCGCTGGCCGATCCGGTGGCCGA
>CAZNMV010000276.1:1693-4828 GCA_964573835.1 uncultured Aestuariivita sp.
GCGGTCTGGTGGCGCCGGGGCCGCCTGCGATGTCGCTGGCCGATCCGGTGGCCGATCCGGTGGCCGAACCCGTCGATGAGCCTGCGGATGGATGAGTTTTCCACATCGCGACTGTGGCTGATGCGCGTGGTCTTCTGCGTGCTGGGCCTTGTGATCCTGTTTTTCCAGCTTCTGCCGCTGTCGACCCTGCCCGGGGTCTGGGCGGGGCCGGACCTTCTGATCGCGCTCGCCTGCGCCTGGGCGGTGCGGCGGCCCGATTACGTGCCGGGTGTCGCGGTCGCGGCAGTGATCCTGGTGGCGGATCTGCTGCTTTACCGCGTGCCGGGGCTGCTGGCGCTTCTGGTGGTCCTGGGCACGCATACGCTGAAGCTGCGGTCCTCGGGGCTGCGCGACGCCGGTTTCGCGGGCGAATGGACGGCGGTCGCCATCGTGATCCTGGGCATCGCCTTGTGCGAAAGGCTGCTTTTGACCATCCTGATGGTGGAACAGCCGCCGCTGGGGCTGGCGCTGAGCCATGCGGTGATGACGGTGGTGATCTATCCCTTGGTGGTGGGCGTATCGCATGTGCTCTTTGGCGTGCGGCGCCTGTCGCCCGGGGACGAGGACGCGCTGGGAGGCCGACTATGAAGCGCAACATCCGCGACACCGAGACGGCGCAGCGCCTGACGACGCGGCGCGCTGTCATCACGGGCGGGCTGATGGCGGGTTTCATGGGCTTGCTGTCACTGCGGATGCGGCATCTGCAGGTCGAACAGGCCGATCAGTTCCGCCTGCTGGCCGAGGAAAACCGGATCAACATCCGCCTGATCCCCCCTGCGCGGGGCGAGATCTTCGACCGCAACGGCATGATCATCGCCCGCAACAGCCCGAGCTACCGCATCGTGATCGTGCGCGAGGATGCGGGCGATGTGGAGAAGGTGGTGGGCCGGTTGAGCCGGCTGATCGAGCTGGACGACGAACAGCTCAACCGTGCGATGACCGAAATGAGGCGCAGCCCCCCCTTCCTGCCGGTGACCATCGCCGATCAGGTCAGCTGGGACGCGGTGAGCATCGTCGCGGTGAACGCCCCCACCCTGCCCGGGGTCGCACCCGAGGTGGGGCTGACGCGCGCCTATCCGCGCGGTTCGGATTTCGCGCATGTGGTGGGCTATGTCGGGCCGGTGTCGGATTTCGACCTGAGCCAGCTGGACGAGCCCGACCAGCTGCTGCGCATCCCGCGGTTCCAGATCGGCAAGGTGGGCGTGGAGGCGCGGCTGGAGGACCGGTTGCGCGGCGCGGCGGGCACGCGGCGGGTCGAGGTGAACGCGGCGGGCCGCGTCATGCGCGAACTGGACCGCCGCGACGGCGAGCCGGGCGCCGATCTCCAGCTGACGGTGGACGCGGCACTGCAGGGCTATGTGCAGGCGCGGCTGGGCGCAGAGAGCGCGAGCGCGGTGGTGATGGACGTGGAACACGGCGATCTTCTCGCCATCGCGTCGTCGCCGAGCTATGACCCGAACCTCTTCGTGCGCGGCATCTCGGTCGCCGATTACCGGGAACTGACCGAGAACAAGTATCGCCCGCTGGCGTCGAAATCAGTGCAGGGCGCATACCCGCCGGGATCGACCTTCAAGATGATCACCGCGATGGCCGCGCTCGAGGCGGGGCTGATCGGACCGGACGAGACCGTCTTCTGCCCGGGGCACATGGAGGTCTCGGGGCGGCGGTTCCATTGCTGGAAACGGTCGGGGCACGGGCATGTGAACCTTGAAACCTCGCTCTCGGAAAGCTGCGATGTCTATTACTATGACCTCGCGCTCAAGGTCGGGCAGGACAAGATCGCCGAGATGGCGCAAAGGTTCGGGCTGGGCATCCGGCACGACCTGCCGATGTCGGCGGTGGCGGCGGGGTTGACGCCCGACCGCGCGTGGAAGCGGCGCGTGCATGGCCAGGACTGGCTGGTGGGCGATACGGTGAACGCGTCGATCGGGCAGGGCTTCATGCTGGCCTCGCCCCTGCAGCTGGCGGTGATGACGGCGCGGCTGGCCACGGGGCGGGCGGTGCTGCCGCGGCTGATCAAGTCGGTGGACGGGATCGAGACAGCCAGCGGCGCGGGCGAAGACATGGGGCTGAACCCGGTCAACCTGCGCAAGATGCATGACGCGATGTTCGCGGCCACCAATGACCGGCGCGGCACCGCCTATGGCAGCCGCATCATCGAGAACGCCTATCGCATGTCGGGCAAGACCGGCACGAGCCAGGTGCGCAACATCACCGCCGCCGAACGCGCGACCGGGGTGATCCGCAACGAGGACCTGCCCTGGGAACGGCGCGACCACGCGCTGTACGTGAGCTACGCCCCCGCCGAGGCGCCGCAGATCGCGGTGTCGGTCATCGTGGAACATGGCGGCGGCGGGTCGGCGGCGGCCGCACCCATCGCGCGCGACATCGTGCTGCAGGCGCTCTACAAGGGGCCGCCGCCGCTCGACGCCTATCCCGCGAAGGACCGCGAGCGCATCCGCGACCAGCAGGAGCGGCTGCAGGCGGTGCAGCCCATGGCCAATACCGAAGGCAGCGGCCGGGCATGAGTTATCTCGAGTATACCCTCAAGTCGGTTCCGGCGGGGCCGCGCAAGATGCTCTACCTCAACTGGCCGCTGGTGCTGCTGGTGGCGGCGGTGGCCTGCGTGGGGTTCTTGATGCTCTATTCCGTCGCGGGCGGGTCCTTCGGGCGCTGGGCGGAACCGCAGGCGAAGCGTTTCGCCCTTGGCTTTGCGCTCATGTTCGTGGTCGCCATGATCCCGATCTGGTTCTGGCGCAACATGTCGGCGCTGGCCTATTCGGTGTCGGTGATCCTGCTTCTGCTGGTGGAATTCGTGGGCGTCGTGGGCATGGGCGCGCAGCGCTGGATCGATCTGGGCTTCATGCGGCTGCAGCCGTCCGAACTGATGAAGGTCGGGCTGGTGATGATGCTGGCAGCCTATTACGACTGGCTGCCCGCGCGGCGCACATCGCACCCGGTCTGGGTGCTGGTGCCGGTCGTCATGATCCTCTTTCCCACCTTCATGGTGCTGCGCCAGCCCGATCTGGGCACCGCGATCCTGCTGCTGACGGCAGGCGGCGGGGTGATGTTCCTGGCCGGTGTGCACTGGGCCTA
>CAZNMV010000277.1:0-3599 GCA_964573835.1 uncultured Aestuariivita sp.
ACGGCATGGGTCTGATCGGCGGGTTCTGCCATCTCTACATCGGGCAGGAAGCGGTCGTCGTGGGCCTCGAGGCCGCGGCCGAAGAGGGCGACAAGCGCGTCACCTCGTATCGCGATCACGGGCACATGCTGGCCTGCGGCATGGACGCAGGCGGGGTCATGGCCGAACTGACGGGCCGCGAGGGGGGCTACTCCAAGGGCAAGGGCGGCTCGATGCACATGTTCTCGAAAGAGAAGCACTTCTATGGCGGCCACGGCATCGTCGGCGCGCAGGTACCGCTGGGCGCGGGCCTCGCCTTCGCAGACAAGTATCTCGAGAACGGGCGCGTGACCTTCACCTATTTCGGCGACGGCGCGGCGAACCAGGGCCAGATCTACGAGACGTTCAACATGGCCGCCCTCTGGGCGCTGCCGGTGATCTTCGTGATCGAGAACAACCAATATGCCATGGGCACCGCGCAGAAGCGGTCGACCTCCACGCCCGAGCTTTACACCCGCGGCGCCGCCTTCGGCATCCCCGGCGAGGCGGTCGATGGCATGGACGTTCTGGCGGTGAAGGAAGCGGGCGAGAAGGCCGTGGCGCACTGCCGGTCGGGCCAGGGGCCCTACATCCTCGAGGTCAAGACCTACCGCTATCGCGGCCATTCCATGTCGGACCCGGCGAAATACCGCACCCGCGAAGAGGTGCAGAAGATGCGCGACGAACGCGACCCGATCGAACAGGTCCGCGAGCTGCTATTGACCGGCAAGCACGCGACCGAGGATGACCTGAAAGCGATCGACAAGGACATCAAGGACATCGTCAACGCCGCGGCGGACTTCGCCAAGGACAGCCCGGAACCGGCTCTGGAAGAGCTGTGGACCGACATCTACGCAGACGCCTGAGGGGAAGACTTATGCCCACCGAAATCCTGATGCCCGCCCTCTCGCCCACGATGGAAGAGGGAACGCTGGCCAAGTGGCTGGTGAAGGAAGGCGATACCGTGAAATCCGGCGACATCCTCGCCGAGATCGAAACCGACAAGGCCACGATGGAGTTCGAGGCGGTCGATGAGGGCGTGATCGGCAAGATCCTTGTCACTGAGGGCACCGAAGGCGTGAAGGTCAACACCGCCATCGCGGTTCTCGTCGCCGAAGGCGAGGAGGTGAGCACCCCTGCCAAGGCCACGGCCCCTGCCCCGGCTGCACCGGCCCCCGCACCCAAGCACGCGGCAGTGGCGGCGGCAGTGGCGGCGGCCCCTGCCGCGGACGTCTCGCCCGACTGGCCCGAAGGCTCCAAGATGAAGACCCAAACCGTGCGCGAAGCGCTCCGCGACGCCATGGCCGAGGAAATGCGCCGCGACGGCACCGTCTACCTGATGGGCGAGGAAGTCGGCGAATACCAGGGCGCCTACAAGATCAGCCAGGGGCTTCTGGACGAATTCGGGGCCAAGCGCGTGATCGACACGCCGATCACTGAACACGGATTTGCCGGCATCGCCGTCGGTTCGGCCTTTGCCGGCCTGCGCCCCATCGTCGAATTCATGACCTTCAACTTCGCGATGCAGGCGATCGACCACATCATCAACTCGGCCGCCAAGACGCTGTACATGTCGGGCGGCCAGATGGGTGCGCCGATGGTCTTCCGCGGCCCGAACGGCGCGGCGGCACGCGTCGCGGCCCAGCACAGCCAGGACTATGCGGCGTGGTATTCCCATGTGCCGGGCCTGAAGGTCGTCATGCCCTATTCGGCGTCGGATGCGAAGGGCCTGCTGAAAACCGCGATCCGCGACCCGAACCCGGTGATCTTCCTTGAAAACGAAATCCTCTACGGTCGGTCCTTCGACGTTCCGGACATCGACGATTTCACCATCCCCTTCGGCAAGGCCCGCATCTGGCGCGAAGGCACCGACGTCACCATCGTCAGCTTCGGCATCGGGATGACCTATGCGCTGGAAGCGGCAGACAAGCTCGCTGCCGAAGGCATCAGCGCCGAAGTGCTCGACCTGCGCACGATCCGGCCCATGGACACGGGCGCGATCATCCGGTCGGTGATGAAGACCAACCGCTGCGTGACGGTGGAAGAGGGCTGGCCGCAAAGCTCGGTCGGGAACTACATCACCTCTGTCATCATGCAGGGGGCGTTTGATTACCTCGACGCCCCGGTGATCAACCTCACCGGCAAGGACGTGCCGATGCCCTACGCCGCCAACCTCGAGAAACACGCGCTGATCACCACGGCCGAGGTGATCGAGGCCGTGAAAAAAGTGACCTACCGGTAAGGAGCAAGCGACATGGCAACCGAAATCCTGATGCCCGCGCTGTCTCCGACGATGGAGGAAGGCACGCTCGCCAAATGGCTGGTCAAGGAAGGCGACAGCGTGAAGTCGGGCGACCTTCTGGCCGAGATCGAGACCGACAAGGCCACGATGGAGTTTGAGGCCGTCGATGAAGGCGTGATCGGCAAGATCCTCGTGGCTGAAGGGACCGAAGGCGTGAAGGTCAATACCGCGATCGCGATCCTCGTCGATGACGGGGAAAGCGTGGCGGACGCCGCTCCGACTGCAGCGCCTGCGCCGAAAGCGGCGGAACCCGCACCCGCCGCCGCCGCGGCAGCACCCGCGCCCGCGGCTCCGGCCAAGGACGGCACCCGCGTCTTCGCTTCCCCCCTCGCCCGCCGGATCGCGGCGGACAAGGGGATCGATCTGGCTCAGATCGCCGGATCGGGCCCGCATGGCCGCATCGTGAAGGCCGATGTGGAAGGCGCGACTGCAACCGCGGCCCCCGCGCCGCAACCCGCCGCAGCCCCGGCGGCAGCCCCCGCCCCCGCCGCGATGCCCGCAGGCCCCGCCGCCGACAAGGTTCTGGCGATGTACGAAGGGCGCGAGTTCACCGAGGTGAAACTCGACGGCATGCGCAAGACCGTCGCCGCGCGCCTGACGGAAGCCAAGCAGACGATCCCGCATTTCTACCTGCGCCGTGACATCCGTCTTGATGCGCTGATGGCGTTCCGCGCCCAGATCAATGCGCAGCTCGAAGGCCGCGGTGTGAAGCTGAGCGTCAACGACTTCATCATCAAGGCCTGCGCCAACGCGCTCCAGCAGGTGCCAGACGCAAATGCCGTCTGGGCGGGCGACCGGATCATCCGGCTGCACCCCTCGGACGTCGCGGTGGCAGTCGCGATCGAGGGCGGACTTTTCACGCCGGTCCTGAAGGACGCGCATCAGAAATCGCTCTCGGCGCTCTCGGCGGAAATGAAAGACCTCGCCGCGCGCGCCCGCGACCGCAAGCTCGCCCCCCATGAATATGTGGGCGGCAGCTTCGCGATCTCGAACCTCGGCATGTTCGGCATCGACAATTTCGACGCGGTCATCAACCCGCCGCATGGCGCGATCCTTGCGGTCGGCGCGGGGGTGAAGAAGCCGGTCGTCGGCAAGGATGGCGAGATCACGGTGGCGACCGTCATGTCGGTGACGCTCAGCGTCGATCACCGGGTGATCGACGGCGCGCTGGGCGCAGAACTCCTTCAGGCCATTGTCGACAATCTCGAAAATCCGCTGGCGATGCTGGCCTGAGCCTGATCTTCCTCTCGCTCCAAATATCCTCGGGGGAGTTTGAGGG
>CAZNMV010000277.1:3609-4807 GCA_964573835.1 uncultured Aestuariivita sp.
GGGGGGGGGGGCGCCGCGTCCCGCTTGTGCTCCGTTCCTGCTGGGGGGGGGGGGGGGGGGGGGGCCCCCCCCCCCCCCCCCCAATTCTGTCCGGGAAGCAAGTGCTCAGGCGTCCTTGCCCAACATGTGATCCATCAGCACCGAAGGCTGCTCACAGCCCGCCTCGCCCACGATCCGGGCCGGGATACCCGCGACCGTCTTGCAGGCGGGCACGTCGTGCAGCACGACCGACCCGGCCGCGATGCGCGAACAATGCCCGACATGGATATTGCCCAGCACCTTTGCCCCCGCGCCGATCAGCACGCCGTTGCCGATCTTGGGGTGGCGGTCCTGTTCTTCCTTGCCGGTCCCGCCCAAAGTCACGGAATGCAGCATCGAGACATTGTCGCCCACGACCGCCGTTTCGCCGATCACGATGGAATGTGCGTGGTCGATCATGATGCCGCGCCCGATGCGGGCGGCGGGGTGAATATCGACGCCGAAGATCTCGGAAATCCGCATCTGGAAGAAATAGGCCAGATCGCGCTTGCCTTCGGTCCAGAGCCAATGCGCGATGCGGTAGCATTGCACCGCCTGATAGCCCTTGAAATAGAGAATGGGCTGCAGGAACCGGTGGCAGGCCGGGTCGCGTTCATAGACCGCGACCAGATCGGCGCGGGCGGCGTCAATCAGATCGGGGGACGCGGCATAGGCGTCCTCGGCGATTTCGCGCAGGATGACCATCGACATCTCGTTCGAGCAGAGCTTGGCCGAGATCCGGTAGGACAGCGCCCGTTCGATCGATTTGTGATGCAGGATACAGGCATGGATCAGCCCGCCCATGAGCGGCTCTGCCCGCACCGCGTCATGCGCTTCGCGGGTGATGCGGTCCCAGACGGGGTCCACGGTGGCGATCTTGGTGCGGAGCTGTGCCATGGCGTCGGTCCTTCCTGTCTCTGAGATTACGCACATAAGGCATATCCCGCCAAACGCAAATCCGTGATGACAGGGCTCACGCCCCCCGATCGGGGGGCGAGGGCAGCAGCGACAGGACCAGCGCGAAGGCCGCGCGGTAATCGGGATCGTCGAAGCCGGGTTCGGGCGGCAGGGCACTCTTGCGCGCCACCTCCATCAGGCTGCCCGCGCCGAAGCGGGGATGCGCCCGCCCTGTCGCTGCGCGGTGGCGCACGGCGCGGCGGGCAGCGCGCAGGATGGCGGC
>CAZNMV010000278.1:0-4791 GCA_964573835.1 uncultured Aestuariivita sp.
ATGCCTCCGATCCAGCCGATGCAGACCGCGCCGTGGAGGCGGTCCTGGCGCGCTTTGGGCGGATCGACATTCTGGTGAACAACGCGGGCCGCGGTCCGCGCGAGGTGTCGCAGGATTTTCACCACACCGCGCACCCCTTCTGGGAAACCGACCCCGGGGCCTGGGCCGAGATCATCCGCAGCAACGTCAACGGACCCTTCCTGATGGCGCGGGCCGCCGCACCCCACATGGTGCGGGCGGGCTGGGGCCGGATCGTCAACGTCTCGACCAGCCGCGCGACGATGGTCAAGCGGGGCAACGCGCCCTATGGCCCGTCAAAGGCCGCGCTCGACGCGATGACCCGGCAATTCGCCGAGGATCTGGAAGGCACCGGCGTGACCGTCAACGCGCTCGCGCCCGGCGGGCCGACCGACACTGCCTTCTTTCCCGATGAGGGGCGCAGCGGCGTCTACGTGAACATGCTGCCGGCAGGCGTCATGAACGACGCGCTTGTCTGGATCTGTTCGGAGGCGGCCGATGGGGTCAGCGCCGCCAAGTTCATCGGCAAGCTGTGGGATGCCGCCGATCCGATGCAGGCCCGCGACGATACCGGCGAACCGCCGCGGGTGCTGTGATGCGGCGGGACATGTCATATCCCGCCGCGATCGCGTCAGGGCATGACGCCCATGCTCTTGTCCACGGCGTCCATCATCGCGCCCTTGCGGACATAGGCGCGCAGTTCGGCCGGGGTCGCCGCCACATGCTTCATCCGCGCCAGATGCGCCGCGCGTCGGGCGGGGTCCTTTTCTTCGATGACCTGCTTGTTCTGATGGGTGTGGGTCTGGACGTATTCCTCGGCAATCGCCCGGCGCTGGGTGCTGTAATGGTCGAGCAGGCTGTCCATGTCGGCGCCGTCGCGGAAGATGGCGATCAGCTTTTCGGCGAGGTTGACCGCGTCATGGATGCCGCCGTTCATGCCCATGCCGCCCAGCGGGTTGTTGATATGGGCCGCGTCGCCAGCGATGGCCGCCCGGCCCACGCGATAGCGGTCGGCCACGCGCTGATGCACGCGGTAGATCGTGCGGTGGGCGATCGGATAGCCCTCGTCATGGGGCGCGATGCCCTGAAGCTTGGCCTCGATCCAGTCGTCGCTGAGGATCAGCTTGGCATCGGCGTTCTCGGCCACGGGGATCAGGACGCGCCACAGATCGCGGGTCTGCAGCAGCACGAACCATTCCTCGCTGTCGGCGGTATAGGTGACGGGGGACAGGCCCGGCAGCTTGGCCGCGAAATCGATCGGCGTCGAGGCCACGACCCATTGTTCGGGATAGGTGAAGCCCTCGAACCGTATGCCCAGCGCCTGGCGGATCGCGCTGGACGCGCCGTCGGCACCGATCACGAAAGCGCCGGTCTCGGTGCGTGTCGCGCCATCGGGGTCGGTCAGCGTCAGCGTCACGCCCGCGTCGTCCTGCGTCACGGTGCTGGCTGCCCAGCCGAAATGCAATTCGGCCAGAGGCTCGGCCTGCAGGGCCGCGGTTGCGGCGCGCGTCAGCTTCCATTGTTCGCATTGCAGGCGGAAGGGGAAGCCCGTCTCGCCCGCAAGGCAGCCCATGTCGAAGGTGGCCGCGTCCCCGGTCGCCCGGTCGCGCCACTGGTAGGTGGGTGCCACAAGACCCTGCGCCACCAGCGTGTCGGCCAGGTCCAGCCGGGCCAGCATGTCCAGCGTGGGGGGATGGAAGGTCGAGGCGCGCAGATCCGTGGGCAATTCCGTGTGCGCTTCGAACAGGACCACCGGAATGCCGGCACGCGCCAGCATCAGACCTGCCACCAGTCCCGCGGGGCCCATGCCCGCAATCAACACTTTCTCGGTCATCCGAACCTCTCTTTTCCGTCTGTCCGGGAATATAGCACACAGGCACCGCCATGAAAGGCCATAACAGAAGAAAAGTTCAAAAAAATAAAGCAGTATCAATGGGTTGAACCCATTTATTGACGTGAATCCACCTAACCGAAAAACAGGGAGTAACTTCACCATGTCACTGAAAAAAATCTTCGCGATCGCCGCTGCAACCGGCATCCTGACCGCCGGGGCTGCCCTGGCCGAGGTCGCGGCGCTGGGCTCGACCGCCACGGGCGGCACCAGTCAGATCGGCCGCGCGCTGGCCGCCGCGATCTCCGAGAGTTCGGACATCCAGATGCAGCCGCAGGAACTGGCCAACACGGCCGACTACATGCCGCTGGTCAATGAAGGCGAACTGGAATTCGGCATCTCGAACATCGTGCAGCTTTACTACGGCGTCACCGGTACGGGCATGTCCGAGGGCCGGCCGCTGCCGAACCTCAAGATGGTTGCGACGCTCATGCCGTTCCGCCATGCCTATGTCGTGCGCCGCGACAGCGACATCATGTCGGTGGCGGACCTTGCGGACAAACGTGTGCCCGTCTTCGCCGATGGCGCGCTGGGCGATTACGTCACCAACGCCTATTTCGCGACCGAGGGCATGACCACCGATCAGGTCACCGGCGTTCAGGTTCCGAACTTCCCGCGCATGTGGGCGGCCTTCTCGGAAGGCACGACGGATGTCACCATCGTCGTCGTGGGCGCCGCGAACAGCCGCGAATTCGATGCCGCATTCGGCATCCGCTATCTGAGCTTCGACGACAGCGAAGAGGCGCTGGCCGCCCAGCGCGAATGGCTGCCCCAGAGCTATCAGCAGACGCTGGACGGAAGCGCCGGTATTCCCGGACTGAATGAGCCCACGAACATCATGGTCTTCGACTACGTGCTCTGGGCGTCGGCCGATGCGTCCGACGATCTGGTCTATCGCGCGACCAAGGCGCTGTATGACGCGACCGAAGGGCTGCTCGCGAATGGTGGACCGGTCTGGAGGGGTTTCTCGCACGAGGTGATGAGCAAGGATGTGAACGTCGAATACCACCCCGGTGCGATCCGCTTCTATGAAGAAGCCGGTCTCTGGAAGCGGTAAACCTCAAATGATGGGCATGTCCCGGACGGCGGTGGCGATCCTCGCCGCCGTCATTTCCATCGCCGCCGTGGTGTGGTCGTCGTCGCTGCCGCTCTGGATCGGCTGGCGGGTCTATTCCGAACAGATCCTGCTTCTGGTTCTGGCCTCGGCGATGGCAATCACCTTCATCACGCGGCGGTCGCGATCGGGGGGCGATGAGACGCCGTCGCGGCTGGATATTGCCCTGGCGGCGGCTGCGCTGATCTGGGGCGTCGTCATGGTCGTGCGCTTTCCGACGCTGTCGCAGAATGTCTTCTACCACCCGACCGAGGCGCTGATCCTGTCCTCGACGGGGCTCGTGCTGCTGATCGAGGCCGTGCGCCGCGCGATGGGATGGGCACTGATCATCATTCTGGGCGTCGTCTGCCTTTATGCCCTGTTCTCGAGCCATCTGGACGGGCCGATGCAGGGCCGCTCGATCCGCTGGGACCGGCTGCTGACCTTCATGGTGCTGGACAGCGCGTCGCTGGCGGGGGCTGCGCTTTATATCGCGGTCGCGGTGGTGGTGCCGTTCCTGATCCTGGCGCAATTGCTGTTGCAGACGGGCGGATCGGCCTTCTTTTCGGATGTTTCGCTGTCAGTGGCGGGCCGGTCGCAGGGCGGATCGGCCAAGATCGCCATTCTGGGATCGGCGTTGTTCGGGTCGGTGTCCGGCTCGGCGGTGTCGAACGTCGCCTCGACCGGGGCGATCACGATCCCGCTGATGAAGGACGGCGGCTACCAGCCCAAGACCGCTGCCGCGATCGAGGCCGCGGCTTCGACCGGCGGGCAGCTGATGCCGCCGATCATGGGGGCGGCGGCCTTCCTGCTGGCCGAGAACCTTCAGGTCGCCTATGGCGAGGTCGTGCTGGCCGCGCTGATCCCGTCGCTTCTGTTCTATTACGCGCTGTTCGTCTTCGCCGGGCTCGAGGCCGGACGGCTGGGCATCCGGCCGGTCGATCCCGCGCTGATCCCGGCGTTCCGCACCGTCCTGACGCGGGGCTGGTTCGTGGTGGTGCCCTTCGCGGTGCTTCTGGGCGGTCTCTTCGGTCTGAACCTGCGGCCCGAGACATCGGCGCTCTATGCGGTGGCGGCGCTTTTCGTGCTGTCGCTGTTCAAGACCTATCAGGGCGGGCGCATCCAGATGGGTGCCATCGTAGAGACCATCGTCAAATCTGGCCGTTCGGCGGTCGAGGTGGTGCTGATCTGCGCCATCGCCGGCATCATCATCGGGCTTTTCGCCCGGTCGGGGCTGAGCTTTGGCGTCGGCTTCTTCCTGATCCGCCTGGGCGAAGGCAGCCTGATCCTTCTGCTGCTGGTCACGGCGGCGGTCTGCATCCTGATGGGGATGGGGCTGCCGACGGTGGGCGTCTATCTCCTGTTGTCGACGCTGGCGGCCGCGCCGCTGATCGAACTGGGGCTGCAGCCGATGGCCGCGCATATGTTCGTGCTCTATTTCGGGATGCTGTCGATGCTGACGCCGCCCGTGGCAATCGCGGCCTTCGTGGCCGCGAACATGGCCAATGCGCCCCCGATGCGCACCGGCTTCGAGGCGGTCCGCATCGCCTGGCCCGCGTTTCTGGTCCCGTTCCTGTTCGTCGCCTCGCCCGCGCTTCTGTTCGACGGCAGCGCGGTCGAGATCGGGATCGCGCTGGTCACGGCGCTGATCGGGGTCTGGCTGGCGACGGCGGGGATCACCGGCTATCTGGGGCAGCGTCTGGGGACGCCCGTGCGGCTGGCGCTGGTGGCGGCCGGGGTGGCGGCCTTGTGGCCGCCCGGCGCACCGAATGCGGGCCCGGTCATGGTG
>CAZNMV010000279.1:0-4789 GCA_964573835.1 uncultured Aestuariivita sp.
GATCTGCTGGGGCGTGTCGGCCTGTCGGATCGGCTGACCCACCGGCCCGCCCAATTGTCGGGCGGCGAACAGCAGCGCGTCGCCTTCGCACGGGCGCTCGCCAATGGCCCCCGCATTCTTCTTGCGGATGAACCGACCGGCAATCTGGACCCCGCCACGTCAGACCGGGTCTTCGCCGCGCTGATGGATCTGGTGCGGCATCAGGGGCTTGCGGCGCTGATCGCGACGCATAACCTCGAACTGGCGGCGCGGATGGACCGGGTTCTGCGGCTCGACACGGGCCGGTTGACAGGGTGACGGGCCGGAACCAGCCTGCCACAG
Organism: uncultured Aestuariivita sp.; assembly: GCA_964573835.1. Taxonomy (GTDB): domain Bacteria; phylum Pseudomonadota; class Alphaproteobacteria; order Rhodobacterales; family Rhodobacteraceae; genus JAGYKE01. The sequence goes on from CAZNMV010000279.1 coordinate 322, forward strand.
AAAGGGAGATTTCACGATGCGCGTTACACAGGCCGACCTCCACGACACCGCCAAGGCCGCGCTTGCGGCGCATGGCGCGGCGGACTGGATCGCCGCCAGCGTCGCCGACGCGGTGACCGAGGCCGAGGCGACCGGCAACCGCATCTGCGGGCTTTACTACCTGGAAAGCTATTGCCTGCAGCTGGTCTCGGGCCGCGTGAAGGGCGATGCAGAGCCGGTGGTGACCCGGCCCCGCCCCGGCGAGGTGAACGTGGACGGGCGCATGGGCTTTGCCCAGCCCGCCTTCGCGCGCGGCCTTGCCCCGGCGCTGGAGGCCGCACGGGAATGCGGTGTCGCACGCCTGAGCGTCGGCCACACCCATACTTGCACGGCGGTGGGCTTCTTCACGGCGCAGGTGGCGCGCGCGGGGGTCATCTGTCTGGGGATGACGAATGCCTCGCCCGTGGTGGCACCGCCCGGCGGCCGGACGCGGGTGATCGGGACGAACCCGGTGGCGTTTTCCGTGCCAGACGGCAAGGGCGGCGTCGCGATGCAGTTCGACCAGTCGACCACAGTCGTGGCGCTGGGAGCCATCACCATGGCCAAGGCCGCCGGGCGCGCGATCCCCGAAGGCTGGGCGGTGGATGCCGAAGGCAACCCCACCACCGACCCCGAGGCGGCGCTGAAGGGCTCGCTCGTCTCGGTCGGGGGCTACAAGGGCTGGGGGCTGGGCCTGATGGTGGAATTGCTGGCGGCGGGCATGACGGGCAGCGTCACGTCGCGGGGCGTGTCGGGTCTGAAGACCCCCGAAGGCCCCCCGCATGATCTGGGCCAGTTCTACCTGCTGATCGACCCGGCAGACGGGTTCGCGGAGACCTTCGCGAAGGTGGCGGCGGCGGTGGCGGAAGACCCGGGCGCGCGGATGCCGGGGCAGGGGCGTGTTCTGGCCGACCCCATCGAGGTCGACCCCGAGGCCTGGGCGCTGGCACAGAGGCTGGCGGGCAAGGTCTGACGCAGACCTTGCTTCGGAAACCGACGCGGTTTCCGGGCACCCCGGTCCGAACAGGCGCGCCCAAATCCTGCGTCAGGATTTGGGCCAGAGCCTGCGTCAGGCTCTGCTGCGTCAGACGCGCGCGCCCCAGAGGTCATACTCGCCCGCTTCCTCGACCTCGACGGTGACGATGTCGCCGGGGGCGAGCCCCTCGAAGCCTTCGTCGATGAAGAGATTGCCATCGATTTCCGGCGCGTCCGCCATGCTGCGGCAGGTCGCGGCCTCGGCATCGACCTCGTCCACGATAACCTGAAGGCGCTGCCCCACCTTCGCGGCGAGCTTGGCTTCGGAAATGGCTTGGGCCTTTTCCATGAAGCGGTCCCAGCGATCCTGCTTCACCTCGTCGGGCACATGATCCGGCAGACCGTTCGACCGCGCACCGGCTACGTTTTCATACTTGAAGCAGCCGACACGGTCGAGCTGCGCCTCGTCCAGCCAGTCGAGAAGGGTCTGGAATTCCGCCGCGGTCTCACCGGGATAGCCGACAATGAAGGTGGACCGCAGCGTGATGTCGGGGCAGACCGCGCGCCAGGCGCGGATTTCGTCGAGCGTTTTCGCCGCCGCCGCGGGCCGCGCCATGCGGCGCAGGACATCGGGGTGCGCATGCTGGAAGGGGATGTCGAGATAGGGCAGGAGCCCGTTATCGGGGTCCGCCATCAGCGGCACCAGATCGCGCACATGCGGGTAAGGATAGACATAATGCAGCCGCACCCAGGCGCCGAGCTTGCCCATCTCGCGCGAGAGATCGAGGATATGGCTGCGCACCTCGCCGCCCTTCCAGGGGTTCACGTCATACTTGCGGTCCAGGCCGTAGGCGCTGGTGTCCTGGCTGATGACCAGCAGTTCGCGCACGCCGGCCTCGACCAGCTTTTCCGCCTCGCGCAGCACGGCATGCGCCGGGCGCGAGACCAGTTTGCCGCGCATGTCGGGGATGATGCAGAAGCGGCAGGCATGGTTGCAGCCTTCGGAAATCTTCACATAGGCATAATGGCGCGGGGTCAGGCGGATGCCCGAGGCCGGGACGAGATCGACGAAGGGATCGGGAGAGGGCGGCACGGCGGCGTGGACCGCATCCAGCACCTGTTCGTATTGATGCGGCCCGGTCACCGCCAGCACCTTGGGATGCGCGCCGGTGATATAGTCAGGCTCGGCCCCGAGACAGCCGGTCACGATCACCCGGCCGTTTTCGCGCAGCGCCTCGCCGATGGCGTCGAGGCTTTCGGCCTTGGCGCTGTCGAGAAACCCGCAGGTGTTCACGATGACCGCGTCCGCGCCCTGATAATCGGGCGAGATCCCGTAGCCTTCGGCGCGCAGGCGCGTGAGAATGCGTTCGCTGTCGACCAGCGCCTTGGGACAGCCCAAGGAGACCATGCCGATGGTCGGCTGGCCGGGCCGGGGTGTGTCGGACAGGCGGGCCTGCGGCGCGATATCGGGGCGCAGATTCGGTGGGTTCGTGCTCATCGTCCCGCATATAGGCCAAGCCTGCTGCGCTGCCCAGAGGGCCGCGTCGGCGTTGCACGATAGCGAAACCCGGGTAATCTGGGACTGCCCCGACCTTGTGAGGTGACAGACATGCGGTGGATTTTCCGGCTTCTGGGCGTGCTCATCCTTGTCGCCGCCTTCGCGGTGGGCGCGGTCTTCTTCCTGCCGAAGGACCGGATCGCCGCCATCGCCGCGGATCAGGTGCGCGCGCAGACGGGCCGCGACCTGACCGTCGCAAGCGAGATCGGGCTGAGTGTCTGGCCCGTGCTGGGGGTCCGCACGGGGCCTGTCACCTTCTCGAACGCGGACTGGGCCGGCGACGCGCCCATGGTCGAGGCAGAGGGTCTCGCCATCGGGATCGATGCGCGCGCCCTTCTGGGCGGCGACATCCGTATCCGCAACATCGAGGCGGTGCGCCCGGTCGTGCGGCTGTCCACGCGCGCGGACGGGACGGGCAACTGGGAGTTCGGACCCGCCGCCGGGGCCGCGTCACCCGCGCCGGGCGGCGGGGGCAAGGCCGTGCCCGTCACGCTGGAGCGCCTGAAGATCAGCGATGCGCGGCTCATCTATGTCCCGGCCGGAGGCACGGCGGTGGATCTGTCCGGGGTGTCCTTGACGCTCGACTGGCCCGAAGCGGGGGGACCGGCGCGCTTCGACGGCACGCTGAGCCTGACCGGCGATCCGGTCACCCTGTCGGGCCGGATCGACACCTTCGACGCCTTCCTTGCCGGGGCCGTCGCGCCAGTCGCGGTGCGGGTGGGCGCGCGCGGGGGCGAGGCGGGTTTCTCCGGGCGCGCGAGCCTCGCGGGTGAGGCGGCGGGCGATCTGACGCTGTCCGCCCCGGATACCAGCGGCTTTCTATCGGCGCTGGGGACGGGCGGCGTCAGCCTGCCGCGCGGCCTTGGCCAGAGCATCGAGGCGAAAGGCAGCCTGACCTTCACCACCGACCGGCGCCTGTCGCTGCGCGCGCTCGATCTCGCGCTCGACGGCAACCGCATCACGGGGGATGCCGATATCGACCTCTCTGCCAAGCCCCAGGTCACGGCGCGGCTGGTGGCGGGACGGCTCGACCTGTCGGCGCTGTCGGCCGGCCCCGGCGGCGGCGGCGCGGCACCCGCTCCCGCCTCCGGCGGCGGCTGGTCCACCGATACGAGCGACGCCTCGGCGCTGGGTCTGGCCGACGCCCACCTCGCGCTCGCGGCCGCGGCGATCGTGCTGGACGATGTGACCATCGCCGAGCCACAGCTGGCGCTGAGCATCGAGCGCGCGCGCGCGGTGCTGCAGATCACCCGGGCAGGTATCTTCGACGGGGTGGTCAGCGGGCAGTTGGTCGCCAACAACCGCAGCGGCCTGTCGGTGGGCGGCGCGCTGACGGCACGCGGGATCGAGGCGCAGTCGGCGCTGTCCACTCTGGCGGGATTGACGCGGCTGTCCGGCAAGGCAGAGGCAGGGATCGAATTTCTGGGCGTGGGCCAGTCGGTCGATGCGATCATGACGTCGCTCTCGGGGCGCGGATCGCTGTCGATGGGGCGGGGCGTGATATCGGGGATCGACCTCGACCGGCTGATCCGCACCGGGACCGGCAGCGGCGGCACCACCGTCTTCGACAGCATGAGCGCCGACTTCACCATCGAAAGGGGCGATCTGCGCAACGACAATCTTCTGATCCTGCTCGCCAATTTCCGCGCGGAAGGGGCGGGGCGCATCGGGCTTGGCGCGCGCGACATCGACTATCTCTTCACGCCGATCGCGTTGCGCGCCAATTCGGGGCAGGGCCTTGCCATCCCGATCCGCATTACGGGGCCCTGGTCGGGACCGCGCATCGTTCCCGATCTGGAGCAGGCCCTGAAGCTGGACGCGAGCGGCAAGGTGGAAGAGGTCAAGCGCGAGGCGGAGGAAAGGATCGAGCGCAAGCTGCAGGAGGAACTGGGCGTCACCGTTCAGGAGGGTCAGTCG
>CAZNMV010000280.1:0-4788 GCA_964573835.1 uncultured Aestuariivita sp.
ATCGGTCAGCGCACGGCGCAGTTCGTCCGGCGACAGGGGCGCTGTGGATATCCGTTTATCCACATCGAATTCCGCTTCGGCGCGCGCCTCCACTTCGGGCGGCAAGGGTCTGGTGAGCCAGAGTTTCATCAATGCATCCTTCCACCATCGGGCACGCCCCGGTCGGGCGAGATCAGGACGATGTCGCCGTTCTCGTCCGACACGCCAAGGACCAGCACCTCGGACAGGACGGGGCCGATCTGGCGGGGCGGGAAGTTGACCACCGCCATGACCTGCTTGCCCACCAGCTGGTCCGGGTCATAAAGGACCGCGATCTGGGCCGAGGACTTCTTTTCGCCCAGATCCCCCCCGAAATCGATCCAGAGACGGATGGCGGGCTTGCGTGCCTGCGGGAAGGGTTCCGCCCGGGTGATCGTGCCGACGCGGATATCCACAGTCAGGAAGTCGTCATAAGTGATTTCAGCCACGGGACAATTCCTTCGATCTGTCTGTTGCGGCGGCGACGGCCTTGCGCAGCAGCGCGGGAAAGCCGGTGTCCGGGTCCATCAGAACCTCAAGCGCGGCCTGCGTGGTGCCGTTGGGGCTGGTGACGTTGACGCGCAGCTGGGCGGGGGTTTCATCCGCCGCTTCGGCCAGCGCGCCCGCGCCCGCCACGGTCGCCTTGGCGAGTTGCATGGCGAGGTCTTCGGGCAGGCCCTGCGCCGCACCCGCTGCCGCCAACGTTTCGATCAGGTGGAAGACATAAGCCGGGCCTGACCCGCTGACGCCGGTGACGGCATCCATCTGATCCTCGCGGTCGAGCCGGACGGTCTGGCCCACTGCGCCCAGAAGCGCCTCGGCCAGGTCCAGATGTGCCGGGGTCGCGCAGGCATTGCCGATCAGCGCGGTGATGCCACGCCCGATGGCGGCGGGCGTGTTGGGCATGGCGCGGATGATCGGCGTTCCTGCACCCAGCACGGATTCGAATTGTGCGATCGGCGTGCCGGCCGCGACCGACAGAAACAACGTCGCCCCTCCACCCAAAGCCGCCATCGTGGGCAGCGCGGCACCCATCATCTGCGGCTTGACCGCGACAAGCGCGATGGCGGGATCGGCAGGCAGGGCGGCGTTGACGTGAACGCCGGTGGCGCGCACCCAATCCGACGGCGCGGGGTCGATCACGAAGACCGATGAGGGCGGCAGGCCGCCTTTCAGCCAGCCCGCCAGCATCGCCGATCCCATCTTGCCGCAGCCCAGCAGCACCAGCCCCCGGCGGGCGACGTCGGTCATGTCCATGGAAAGGGCCCCTCCCCCGCTTTCGGTTCAGGGCCTTGTGTTTACGCGCGTCCGTACGCCTCGGCAATGGCGGCCTGCATTGCCTGATCGGGGGTCTTGTCGCCCCAGATCAGAAGTTGCATCGCGGGATAATAGCGTTCCGCCGACATCACCGCCGCGCCGATCATCGTGTCGATCTGGTCGGCAGTCGCCATCTGGCCACCCGCGAGCACGAGCCCGTAGCGATAGACCATGAGCTTCGGTTCACTCCAATAGGTGAAGGCCCCGGCCCAGCACTGATCGTTGATCTGGTTGATTAGTTCGTAGAGCGCGGGCATCCGCTCGGCGGGCGGGTCGAGTTCGAAGGTGCAGACCATGCGCAGTGTTTCATCAAAGCCCGACCAGGCCAGCGTCAGGGAATAGGTGCGCCACTGGCCTTCCACCGCCATGGCGATCTGGTCGTCGCCCATGCGGTCGAAATCCCAGTCATGGTGTTCCGCCAGATGTTCGACGATGTCGATCGGGTGAATTTCGTCTTCGAGGTAAGCTTCGGAAAGGGCCATGTCTTGCACCTCAATGCTCGCTAGCGACCGGGGCCGGCAGTGCCCCAAGGGCTAGGTGACTGCTCTACGAACCGGGGCGATCCCCCGTGCCCGTACCATATATGGTGCGTTGGGGCCGTGCATCTGACAACCCCTAATTTTGGGGATAATGGCAATAAGTTGTGGATGGCCGGGGCGCATGGGCAAAATCTTGGCAGGGTGTGGCGATTGTCCTGAAACTGTCACGGTTCGCCTTCAGGATGCGCGCCGCGGTCGCCGTCAGACCCTTGCGGTGACGAGGTCCTTCATCCTTTTGGTCAGGAACAGCTCTTCGGCAAGGGTCGGGGCGGTCGAGATGGCAAGCCGGTAGGCATCGAGAGCCGCGGCAGTGTCGCCCGTCATCGCAAGCAGGGCGGCGCGCGCGGCATGGAAGGGCTGGTAATCGTCCAGACCGCTCAACGCGTCGATCACACTCAGGCCGCGCGCGGGGTCACCCGCTTCGGCCAGCGCGACAGCCGCGTTGAGTTGAACCACCGGGGTCGGCTCGTGGCGGTAGAGCGCGCCGTAAAGCGCGGCGATCTGTGGCCAGTCGGGGGCGGGGTCAGCCATCTGGCAATCGGCGATGGCGGCTTTGATCTGGAAGGGGCCGGGTTGGCGGCGCGCGACTGCACGGGCAAGGATCGTCCGGCCTTCGGCAAGGCGCGCCACGTCCCACAGGCGGCGGTCCTGTTCGGCAGGCGGCAGGCTGGCACCATCGGGGCCGATCCGGGCAGCCCGGCGCGCGGCCGTCAGAAGCATCATCGCCAGCGCGCCTTCGATTTCAGCGTCGCCGGGGCGCAGCCGGTCGATCAGGCGCATGAGATATTCGGCTTCACGGCAAAGATCGCGCGGTTCCTCCGGCCCCGCGACATAGCCTGTCGTGAAGATCAGGTAGACCGTCGTCAGCACGGCCTCGAGCCGGACCGGCCAGAGTTCCACCGGGGGGACGGCAAAGGGGATGCCGGCGGCGGCGATCTTCGCCTTGGCGCGGCTGATGCGCTGGCCCATCGTCGGTTCGGCATCAAGGAAGGCGCGCGCGATTTCGGGCGTCGTCAGCCCGCAGACCGTGCGGAGCGTCAGGGCCACGCGCGATTTCGGTTCCAGCGCGGGATGGCAGCAGGCGAAGATCAGGCGCAGTCGTTCATCGGGGATGATGTCCGGTTCGGGCGCGGCCGCGTCCTCGGCCAGCACCGAAAGCGCCTGGTGCCGCCGGTCGTCTCGGGCGGCGCCGCGCAGCCGGTCGATGGCCTTGCGGCGTGCGACCTGCAGAAGCCACCCCTGCGGCGAGGCCGGCAGCCCAGCCCTGCCCCAATGCGACAGGGCCGAAACCGTGGCCTCTTGCAGCACCTCTTCTGCCAGCGACAGATCGCGCAGACCCGCCGCCAGCACCGCGAGAAGCCGCCCCCGGTCGGCCCGCATCACGCGGTCCAACTCCTTCGACACTGCGATGGCGCTGGCCGGGCCGGGGGCGGTCATGGCATCAACCTGCGGGGTTGTAATCCATGAGCGGCCGCACCTCGATCGTGCCGAAATGCGCCGAGGGGATCAGGGCCGCATAGGTCAGCGCAGCGTCGAGATCGGGCACGTCGATCACGTAGTAGCCGCCCAGATGTTCGCGGGTTTCGGCGAAAGGCCCGTCCATGGTTTCCACCTTGCCCGCCTTGAGGCGGAGCGACGTGGCGGTTTCGACGCCTTGCAGCCCCTCGCCGCCGCGCAGGACACCATCGGCCTTCATCCGCTCGTTCGCGGCGAAAAAGCCGCCCATCATGTCGTTGAATTCGGGGGTGCCATAGGCGGGCTCGAGCGCGGGATCATTGTAGATCAAAAGCATGTATTGCATGGGAACAGTCCTTTCACAGACCGAGGATCTGGATGCCGATGCCCGCCATCGCGGCAAGCGCGGCGAACAGGTTCGTGCCGTTTCCGACATAGCGCAGCGGGTGGCCGGCATTGTCCGGCACCAGCCCGAAGGGATGCGCGATGCGCCCGACGAGCAGAAGTGCACCCGAGACATGCAGCCAGAGCGGGGGCGTGCCCATGCCTTCGGCCAGCATCATCAGGATCACGACGAAGACAGACCATTCGGCGCAATTGCCATGCTGGCGGATGCGTTGCAGGAGAAGCGCGTTGCCGCCATCGCCGAAGGACACATTCGCATCCGACCGGGCCGAGGACACCCGGAACCACAAGATCAGATAGATCGCCGCCACCGGCAGCGCATAAAGGGGGGTTGTTTCGAAAACCATACTCGTACTCCTTCACCGTTTGAGGTTTCGATACCCCAAGGACGATTGAGCTTGGCAGATTTCGACATGGCCGCCGAAAATTTTTTCGGGTTTGTCCGGAATTGGCAGTCGGCGTCGGGGCCCACGGCATCGTGCCTGCGTCAAGCCGCAGAAACGCCGCTCCCCCAAGGGCGGCCAGAGGCCGGGTCGAGGCCGGGTAGACGCGGACGATCATCGCCGACGCAGAAGCCGAGACGGCGTCTGCGCCTCAGGTCTTCTTGGACGCAGCGCGGGGGGTCTTGGGTGCAGGCGCGGCGGCGGATTCGAGCGCGGCGAGGCGCGCCTCGAGCGCTGCGTTCTCTTCCCGGGCCTTGACGGCCATGGCGCGCACCGCGTCGAATTCTTCGCGGGTGACGAAATCGCGATCGGCCAGCCAGCGGTCGATCAGGCCCTTCATCGCCGTCTCGGCCTCTTCCCGCGCGCCCTGCGCCACGCCCATGGCGTTGGTCATCAATTGCGAGATGTCGTCCATGAACTTGTTGCGGGTCTGCATCGGTCGGTCCCCTTGTCGCGTGCGCCTTATATGGGCGCGGGCGGCGGGCGAGGCAAGGTTGACTTCGCCGCACCAAGCTGCTGAGTGATACCCATGCAGGCCGTGCTTCCCTTTCCCGACATCGGCCCCGATATCGTGTCCTTCACGGTCTTCGGGATCGACTTCGCGCTGCGCT